>JAAYMV010000030.1 GCA_012521185.1 Bacillota bacterium | reverse complement strand
CAGCTCCAACAAAGAGACCTAATACACCTGCAATGGCAAAATTCAACATTTTACGCGGCTTAATAGGCTCCTCCGGCACAATAGCCCGATCGATAGCTTGTAAATTACCTGCATGCATTGCTTCATTAATCCTGATTTCTTCATTACGGGTCATTAACATCACATAAATTTCTTCAGCAACAGTTACATCCCGAATTAAGCGAATCAGCTCTAATTCTTTAGCTGGCAGCTTTAAATAATTGTCTTCATTCATTTGTTGCAGTTGGATCATTGCTGCTTCCTTAGCCTCTAAAGCAGCTAGCTCCACTTGCATAGCAATTAGCTGCCCATAAAGTTCACTATAAATTGGATTTCTTGTTAAGGTTTCAGAACCGACTACCCGCTCTACCTCTTGGGCTAGCCGCCCTTTAGTTTCTTCAATTTCCGCTTGAATACTTATGATACTTGGATGACGCTCAGTATAACGTTCTCTCAACCCGGATAAAGTAATCTCCAATTCCGCTAAGCGGCTTTGATAATTACGAACCATTGGGTTTTCTTGAACTACAGTTGATGAAGTAATAATTTGATCTACACCTTGTAGTTTCTGTTCAATTTCGTAAATCTTCTGTTGTGCGTCGATTTTCGCTAAAGAAATATCAGCTAAAACACTTTCCAAGTAAGCGTAGTGCTGCAACACTACTTTTATTTCTTCAGACGGCTCTAAAATTCGTTCGCGCTCTTTATATTCACGCAAGCGTTCTTCTGCAGCCTCTAAATTAGCGGCTACCAACTGCAATTGCTCAGTTAAAAATTCCCTTGCTGTGCGTAGATCTAAACGATTAGCATCTCTAGTAGCTGTAATAAAGACATCTACTAGATTATTAACAAACTCTTCAGCTGCTTTTGGATCATTGGATTGCATACTAATTTTTATAATATCAGTACCTTGAATAGGCTGGATCGATAGTTTTTTCGTAATTTTATCAATATCATTATCGGTTACAGTTTCCCAACCGCTTTTTAACATAGCCCCTTCAAGTATCGTTCTACTCTTCAACAGGTGTACATAGTTTTGTAGGACTACATTTGTATTTGACCCTCCAGTCAAGGCACTTAAAGGATCTAGTGCGGCCAAAGAACCGGTTTTACTATTAACCATTAGCGTTGCACTAACTTCATAAACTGGCTCCATAACAACATTTGCCACACCCGCAGCTATGATTGAAAGAACAAAAAGCGTAATAATTAGCCCTTTTCTTTTAGCTAAGATCTCCCACAATTCTAATAAGTCCATTTCTTCCATTTCCATTGCCATGATCACCCCCACCACTAGTTATCGAAAAAGTTATAAAACCAGTCAATTATCTGTTGGAAAGTACGAATGCCACCCATAAAGCCGAAAATTTCAGTCCAGTTTGGCTTATTAGTTTCCGGCACATAGATAATATCTCCGCCCATAATTGGTGGATTTTCATTAGCATTGCCTTGGAATAAGAGCTTGTCCTTACCAACAGCTAAAGTACTAGATTCATCTAGGTTTCCATCTCGATAAATACCAATACTTTCTAAAGCAGCCCGTTCTTTGGGGCCGCCAGCTAGTGCAATAGCATCTAACACTTTAGCACCATCAGATATACTGTAAACACCAGGACGAGTAACTTCACCTAAAACTAACACTTGATTCTTAGCTTCAGGCACAAAAATCACATCGCCGCCTTGTACTAATAAATTAGCATCTTGTTGCGCATTGACTAAAGTATGATAATCAGTTACCCAAACTTGTTCACTAGAATTCCCTTGACGTGTTAACACAATATTTTGAGCACCGCTATTACTCTTAGTCCCACCAGCTAAGGCTAGCAAATCAAGAATTCGAGCACCTTGTGGCGCAATAAATGCTCCAGGTCGTACTACTTCACCCATAACTAATACTTCCTTAGCCTCTGGTATAAAGACTATTTCTCCGCCACGTAAGATTCTATTTTGACTATTATCCATGACAGCTGTATTTAGATTAATATAATCGACTTCTTCTTGATTTGTAGAACTCGTAATTGCAATTTGGTCTGTTAAGGCTCTAGCTGTTGTTCCGCCAGCTAAAGCAATAATATCTAGCAAGCGAGTAAACTGATCAATATTATATGCTCCTGGACGAGCTACTTGTCCTAAAACAAGCACACGCCGATTAGTTTCTGGCACTACAATCACGTCGCCGCCTATTAACTGATAATTGTTCTGCTCTTCACCAGCTAAAACCCGATTTAAATCAATGGCAATCACCTGTGTCTCCGAACCAACTTTGCGGTTTAGATTAATCACAGTATCAGCGCTATCAGTAGTTCCACCGGCTTTAGCAATGGCATCTAATACTTTATTACCATGATCGATGTAGTAATATCCAGGACTACGGACTTCTCCTAGCACCAAAACTTGCGACTGTCCCTCAGGAACATAAATAACATCCCCACCAAGTAAGCGAGGGTTGTCACCACCGATTTGTCCTTTAGTGGCCTGACTAGCGTCAACTGTTAAGACCTCTTGTTCACCATTACTTTCACGTACAATCCTGATCTGACTTGAATTGGCCTTAGGTGTTAAACCTCCTGCCAATCCTAGAATATCTAATAAGCTAGCTCCTGCAGGCAAATAATATGTACCTGGGGCTTTAACCTCACCAAACAGAACTACTTGTTGTTTAGCAGGAATATATAATACATCATCAGGTTGGACTAGCCAGACACCTTTGCCCTGCTTCATTATTTCTTCTAAATTAATTATCTTTTCTGTTTCGGTACCCAGATTATTTTTTCTTGTTAAAGTAGCGTTCTGTAAATCTGCACGATCTACAGGACCGCCAGCTAAGGCTAATAAGTCTAGAATATCCATTGCTGGAGTGACAATATAACCTCCTGGAATCTTAACTTCACCAAGAACCAAAGCCTTGCCAGCTGCACTTAAGTGAATTACATCACCATCTTCTAAAACAGGATTTTGCTGCAATACACCAGACTGGATGTATTCATTTAAATTCAACTGAATCAGGTCTGCTTGTTCTTGGCTTACACCACGGCGAGTTAAAGTTACATTAGTTAAATCAGCTAAGGCAGTTGGACCACCGGCTAAGCCTAAGGCATCCATAACGCGAAAATTTGTTTCTACGGCATAAATCCCTGGACTCCTAACTTCGCCTAAAACCTGTACTTTAATCTTACGAAATTGTACTACCATTACAGTAACTTGGGGATCAACAATATAGTTAGCTAGTTCGGATTCAACTTTCCGCGCTACTTCAGATACATTATTTCCCACTACATAAATATCCCCTGCTAAAGGAACTGTAATGAATCCATCAGGACGAACCTGAGACTCAATCGACAGATCCGCATGACCCCAGACTGAGACTCGAATCAAATCACCAACGCCTAAGCGATAATCACTTGCTTCTGTTATACCTGTGGTTATTATTAAACAAAATATTAATATTAAGTAACAATAAAAACGATTCCGAAATGAGTACATATTATGCCCTCCAATAAAATCTTTCTGCAACAAAGTACCACCTGATTTAGATTTAATAATCATTCTATATACATTCAAGCTTGCATTGAAAAGTCCTGCACTTAATTTGTATTTCGTCAACATAAAGACCGCCCTGAGGCGGTCTTATTAGTAAACAGGTACTAAACTAAAACCTAACACTTGAGTGGTACGGGCTGTCTCTACATAGAACTCTGTTCCTACAGGAATCTGTACATCTTTACCTTTTACAAAGTAACCTCCAACTAATCCTACTGGTGACCCTAAAAGCATAATTCCAGCCATACTAGCACCAGCAGCTAATTCTAACGAACGATTCTTTTCGGTTGCTCTTTCTGAAATTCTTATTGGGATGCCGCTGCCGTCTAAAGCTGGCACTGCACCAAAATCAATTACCACCCGACCATCCCGGCCAACAGAACCAGCGGTAACGACCTCTTTTACACGCCCAAAGCCTTCAGCGCCCTTTGGAACAACAACGCGACCATCAACCATTAAATCTTCAACAACCCGATAGCGAACAATGTCTCCAACCTGATTAGCGGAAGAATCCAGTGTCGTTAGCAGCCGAATTTTAATTAAACTTTGTTCCTTAACTTCTACAGCTACAGAATCAAGTTCTGTAGTTCCCCAAATGAACATCATTAATTGCTCTATTCTCTCAGTCACTGGTCCTTCCTGAGGAACACCAAAAAGTTCTGTTTCAATATTGGCTAGTCGTTGTCGTAAAGGCTCTCCATCGGTAATTTTAGCTAAGAAACCCCATTCGGCTAAGTTTAATTGGGCTTTTAAGTTTGAACCAGATGCATTACTATCTAAATAATTACGAGCCCGTTGAATCCGGTTAAGTACTGGCCCGCTTTGTGGACTACCAAAAATTTCAAATTCAACCTGCTCCAATCGGAACAATAAAGAACCTTCCTGCGGAGCGCCATATAACACTTCTTCTAAATCAGCTAAAACAGTAACAGGTGTTACTGTAGTTTGAGCAGCAACAGGAATCGAACTACAGAGCAAGCCAACAATTAGAATCATGCTAATAAATTTGAACCTCAAAACCATCTTCCTCCTTTGTCCTAAAACCGAAATGAAAACTCTGCTGTGTAATCGTGAGCACTACTTCCCAGATCGTCAAAATTAATAAAACGATAATAATTTAATTTTAAATCAGCTTCATTGCCTAAAGCATAGCTTAAACCTACTAGAGCTGTTTGTTTACCTGATAAATCCCCTTGTCCATCAGGCTCACTTGTTGGTTCCGATTGTTCACTAGCAACTAACTTCTCTTGAGTCAAACCAAACTTAAGTCTTCCTTGAGGAATCGGTATATCAAGACCTAAACTAGTTGTAGAAGGTTTGCCTAACTCATCAATGGACTTTAATTCAGATTCGATTTGGTAACCAGCACTAAACAATATAGAATCTGGCATACCGTAACGAAGATCAACACTGGTTGTATAAGAAGAATTTCCTTGTCCCTCTCCCTGGTTGACTAAAGGATCTCTTCCGGTAGAAACCATCAAGTCTCCTAATTTCAAAGACAACTCGTAACCTGCTCTATTTTGAGGTTCAGTATTTTCCACCTTTGATTGCAAAGCACGTAGTACTCCACCTAACTCTAGGTCGCCAAGTTTAACGGTTGCCCCTAATTGAAAGACCCCTGAACCAAGAGGCGCATCAAGATTGTGCAAATATTTGCCTTCTAAAACAAAATCCTTATTAAATAAGTATTTGCCGGCCAATCCAGCAACCCCAGGTACTTGAACATCTTCCTCTATTTCATGTAAGGTCAAGACAGCACCAAGCATAAAATCTTCACTAGAGATTATTTCTCCATCTAAAGTCAGATCTTTCGCAGATGCGTCTGGATCAAATAATGAATCAAGATAACTATATCGTTCCTTAAAAGATACGGCTGCTTGCCCATTACTTGGCAGCTTTCGATCGCCTATGGCAGCTGCATAAGTATTGGCAATCGGAAAACCTCGCTGAGCACTAACAGCTCGTTGTATCTCACCTGCATCTTGTACCGCATATCCGAGAACCTCTAACTCTTCATGGAATTCAAGAGCTAACTTACTTAATACTTGAAGATATTCCTCAGGTAAGCGTAGCTCGCTGTCAACAGATGCATTGTAGGTCTGGACAATTTCTCTTAAATATATTTCCTTACTCACACCAAACCGCTGCACCAACGAAGGATGAGACAATTCCAAGTTTTGGATAATGTTAGCTAGGGATAAAGCAACTTGGTAACGATTTAAAGAACGAATTCCTTCTTTCTGACTTTGTATCTGAAATCCATTAAGATATTCAACGGCATCATAAATCCATTGTTCTGGGATTAAATCACTGGAATTGGCTGTTGGCGAGTGGATAAACAATACCAAAAGTATCACAATCGCTAGATACTTTTGCACAACAACCACCTCCCACAATCCACTAGATTTTAACTATACTAGAATATATTTCTCCAATCTCCCCTAAAAACCTCCCCTAACTAGAGAATTCAGACCCCTTTTCCAGTAGCATTTTCTGGTATCGTTGAGCTAAAATTACTGCTACATAGTCATCATAGGCTACTGGAGGAGTTTGCATTGCTACAGGAAGTAACTTACGCCATCCTTTTGGCGGATTTTTCTGCCAATATAAAGCACGAGCTTCAACCGTGGAAAATTGTTCATCAACAATTACCAACTTTGAATTTAACCCGGCAAAACTTGAAAACAACTCTGCTTTAAAAATCTCCGAGCCAGTTCCATCTCCTAACACTACTACATCAACCTTTGGAATAATTGTTTTTAGGCGGGAAATTAACTGGCTGCGCATGACAACTTCCTGTAACTTAACACGCTCTTGTTCAACAACTGCTATACCACATTTTAATTTCCCAGGATCAATTGCTAAAATTTTTTCTATGCTTTTCACAAAATATACCCCTTTACAGTTTTCGTATCAGCCAACTGTTTATGATGGTCAAAAAAAAGAAGCTCGCTAAAATTATGCGAGCTTCTTTGCTAACTTATTATTCTTATTAGAATTTGTATTCGAAACCAGCTTTGATTTCGTTAACTTTATATGGTGTATCATTATCATTATCATTTTGTTCCCAAGTTACTTGTTTACCGTTGACGTTGAACTTCAAGTCTTTAGCAAACTTGTATTCAGCTTTTACAGCATGGCTCATTTGGTTGCCATACTCAGTTGCTGTGTCACCAAATGGAATTGTATAACCGAAGTCATAACCTAATGCTACATCAGCGCCACCCCAGTTTAGATCATAACCAGCGTTAGCAGCAATGATGTGAACATCTTTCTTCAACCATTTGCTTGGGTTATACCAGTCACCATCGATATAGTTCTTAGCGAAAGTATAATTTACGCCAAGTTTTACATCTGCTACATCAATTTTATCAAGGCCAACTTTAGCTGTAATGGAGTTACCAGCACCTTTTAGCTTTGCAGTTTCATTCATCATTACAAATCTACCGGAAACAGCTACTGGAATACCTAGATCAACTTTTGTATCTGCCTCTAACTTAATACCATCAATTAATTTATCGTTGCCTTGTTCTTGATAGTTTTCAACGCCCACGTTCAAGCCAAAGATATCAGCTTTCGCGCCAAGTTTTAAACGGCTTGTAGCGTCGTTAGCTTTAACAAAACCTTTACTAGCTAATTTACCAGTTGCAAAGTTTTCGCCAGCTAAAGCGTACTCAACATTTAAGCCTAATACACCAATTTCAGTGTCAACTTTTACATCAACGAAAGTATTCTTGTCAGCATCTTTGTGATAACGATCTAAGGCAAAATTAGCAGCGTAGTTTACACCAGCAACATTACCGTAAGCACCAACTAAGATTCCTACTTGAGCTGGATCGGTTGTTTCTAAGTTTTTATCTAATAATTGGCTAGCTGCTAGTTTTAAGCCTAATTCTGGCATAAATTCATAGTTAGCAATTGCAGCTACTAAACCATCGCTACTTTTAACGCCAGAAACGAAGTTAACATCAACTGGTCCAACCTTAGCATCAGCTAAAACACCATTAGCTGGTTGGATATTTAAGATAGTTGTACCAAAACGGTTTTTAACATCTTTGTCAGATACTGTACCTAGAACTAAGCGGCTAATAGGAGAATCGCTTAGAACTTCAACAGTATACTTATCTAATTCAGTCCATTCGTTAGGTCTAGCACCTTTAACGCTACCGAATAAGTTAACTTTTAGATTGTCGCTAACTTTAGTTGCAATAGTTAATTGCATTTCGGAGCTGAAGTTACCTAATTTAGTTTCATAAGTGTCATCTTTATATCCAAGGATTCCTTTTACAGGACCATCAATTTTTGTCTCATTGTCACCTTCGCCTTTAAATACTTGAAGGTTAGAGTAATTGGATTTTACAACTCCATTGAATTGAACTTTATCAACGCTGTCCACCCGCTTGTCTAAAGCAGCTGTTTGTTCTTCAAGAGCACCAACACGTTTTTCTAATAAAGCAAGTTCACGAGCGAACTCATTGTTTAACTTGAATACGATGTCAGCAACATTAACAAGTTCAGCCTTGAACTTGTTCTCAAGTTCTGCTGCTTCGCCTTGATAATTAACAACTAATGCTTTTAGATTAGTCATTTCAGCTTCGGTAATATTTGCTAAATCAATAATCTTTGCATCTAATTCTTTTTCAAGTTCAGCGACGTCAGCTTCGATATCGCCAGCTAAACCATATAGAGTTTGAACATCGCTAGATAAACCTTTAACTTCACTATTTAAATTGATAACAACTGGGTTTAATAAACCAACAGTGCCATCAAGTTTAGTTACAGTAGAATTCATTTCGCCAACTTTATCATTTAGAGCGCTTACTTGACCATATAAAGTTGCGAAATCACCTTCTGCGTTACTTAATGTAGCTAAGCGTCTTTCAGCTTTTCTTAAACGTTCATTGAGAGCAAGTTCTTCAAAAGAATCATCGCCGGCTTCGGCAAGTCCAGCTTCAATGATATTTTCTAAACGCTCTAAAGCACGAGCAAAAACCATAGCAGCTTCGTATCTTGTTAGCATACGAGAGCCACCAAAAGTACCATCAGGATAACCTTCAATTAGACCTACTGCAGCAAGTTGAACGATTGAGTCATAAGCCCAATGGTCTGCAGGTAAATCCGAGAAAGGATTGTTGGCTGCAAATGCTGTAGTAGCCATGCTTAAAACGAGTACCAGTGTTAATACTAAAGCAATTCTCTTAGTTTTCATTCAATAAGTACCTCCCATTTTTATAATGTTATCTTACCTAATAAAATCAATCTGTTTTAAGTAGAGGTTAAACTGTCAGTGAGTATCCATGTTTCCTCACCGCATAAATCCTCAATATGTTTTATGGTGTATCTCTAGTATTTAAATTTTGTTACCTCCCATCTTTAAAATTTAGAGACACTAAACATTCAAAGCAGTATTGATGACTTATCATTATCTTCTATGTTTGCTATTAAAATCCTTCTCTAATGGACAAAAATTTCAGGGGGTGCGCATATATATTTTTTCCAATATAACCATTTTTTATAATTCGCTTTTGATAATTACTTATCCTTCTGAATAATATCTAAAACTATTTCCAAAGGACCTTCTGCGGTCCAAACGTCATGAGCGGCTTTGGCCTGAACAGTTATGATTCCAGAATAATCTTTCACAGCATCCATCGTAGAGAAAAATTCTGTGCTAGAAACCTCCACTGCTGCTCCATCAATAGTAATCATACCCTTTTGGACAACTATCTCACTAACCGTATTTAATAAATAATATAAATCATGAGAAATATCTTGGGTAATACTTAAATCAATATCTCGCTCGGCGATCACACTGCCTTGCAAGTAAATTAACTGATTGGGTATTAATTCTAAATAAGCAATAACCGGCTCACCGACAACGGTATTAGTCTCAGAAACTGCACGCAACACAAATAGACCTTCTTTGCGTTGTAAGGAATGGGCTACTAGGTCAAATGTGTGTTGATGCAACTTAATTGCCGAGCCTGAATCTGGTTCTGTACGCGCTCCCCGCTGTAATGCTACTTTATCTGCTCGATTTAAGAACTCTACAACTTTACGACTAGTTTCTTCTAACGAGGCTCCACCCTCTACAGTTTGAGCAAAGATGATTTCATCAGCTTTAAAGGCCAGCTCGCTAAAGCGTACTCTTCGCTCAAAACTAATAAACTCATCAAACAATTGATTTAGCTGTTCTTGTAAATTTGTTCGTCGAATTTCTAACTCTCGAACTCGTTCTTGCAACAATTCACTAGCTTCGCGAAATATATCAACTTGTTCTCGTTCCTTAGCAACTGCTTTTTTTGCTGCTTCTAAATCCTCCAATAGAATATTATATTGACTAGTGACTTGTTTTAATGCTAATTGAGCTTCGAAAAGCTCTCGTTCAGCTTGATCACGGCCTTGAACCATCTCTTGCAAACTTTTTTCCATGTTACTCATTAATACTAGAGTTTCTTCTAATTCCCGTTGACTAGTAAGTAATTCTTCTTGAATTGTTTTCATCCTGAATAAAGCTGTGCGCACATCATTAGATACAATCGTTAACACAGCAATTGAAGATACAGCAATAAAGATCCCTGTAAAAATTGTTATAATGATACCAGTATATTTAGGACGCAATCCAAAAAGAGTAAGCCGCTTCCGCCCTACTTTCATTCCTATTTTATCCCCAAGGAATGCAATAACTCCTCCGACAATTGCTAGTGTTAAAATTAGTGTGAATCCATACATATAGCTGGCCACCCCCTTCGGAAAACAATTTAATCCTATAACTGAAACTCTTCACCCAAATAGTACTTACGAGCCAAACTATTATCAGCAACCTCTTCAGCAGTTCCAGAAACCAATATTTCTCCTTGTCGTAAAATATAGGCTCGATCAGTAATTCGCAATGTCTCTCTAACATTGTGGTCGGTAATTAAAATCCCTAAATTCTTCTGCCTTAACAAAGAAATTATCTGTTGAATTTCTGCTACTGCAATCGGATCTACTCCAGCAAAAGGCTCGTCCAACAATAAAAAAGACGGATTACTGCCTAAAGCCCTAGCAATCTCTGTTCGACGTCGTTCGCCACCAGATAATTGACTGCCTTTTTGTTTGCTAACATGTTCTAAATGAAATTCTGCTAGGAGTTGATTTAATCTAGCCTTTCGCTCAGCTACCGATAAATCACGTAACTCTAAAATTGCTAAAATATTTTGCTCCACAGTTAATTTACGAAAAACTGATGGTTCTTGTGGTAAATAAGCAATGCCCAGCAAACCGCGAGTGTACATTGGTAAATCGGTAATCCTATGTTCATCTAAGTAAATTTCACCAGAATTAGCTTTCTCCAAGCCGACAATCATTGAAAAAGTTGTCGTTTTTCCAGCACCATTCGGTCCTAATAATCCAACAATTTCTCCCCGTTTTACTTCTAAACTAACTCCATTAACTACACAACGTTTGGAATAATACTTGACTAGATTTTCAGCGATTATGCTCATAAGTACTCTCCTAATCCAACTTAGCAAAAATCAACTCAGCAGCTTTATCAATCGTACCTGGCGAACCTAATTCTTCTGTTAAACCAGAATACCCAGCTAAAATATTTGCTCTTTCCTGCTTATTTTCTAACAAAAATCCTACCGCTTCAAAAATCTTCGCTTCAGAAAAGTCATTATCTACCAATTCCAATACCACTTCATCTTGCATTAAAAAATTAATCATTGAAAAATATTCCGTTCGATTAATCCTCTGACCAAATAAATTGGAATTAGTGAATTTTTGAACAGCAATAGTCGGAACATTCGCCAATGAGGCTTCAATACTTTCAAAACCGCTGTTAACCACTGCTAAATCGCAAACATGTAAGATACCATGGGTATCTGCTGTAATAGTAAATCTTTCTACTTCAAATTGCTCAATCAAAGTATCAATCCATTGCTGGCTAATAGTATTCGGAGCTATGCCTACAATTATCTGAACTGCCGGCAATTCATTCTGGATTTTTTTTATAGTTTTTAACATGGTTGGAAATAAAACTTTCACATCAATCTGCCTAGTACCAGGTAAAAACACCACTGTCGGGCGAGAACCATCTAGCTGATATTCATCAAGTAATTCTTCACGAGATTTATTAGTCTGTGCTATATCCACTAAGGGATGGCCGATAAAATCGGCAGTAATCTGGTTCTCATTACAAACATTTACCTCATAGCGAGATACACCGATTACCTGATCTACGGTTTTAGCCAGCCTATTAATCTTAACTTCGTTACAACACCAATTTATTGGAGTGTTATAATAAAAAACTGGAATACCTTTGGACTTAGCAAATTCAGTAATTCGCAAATTAAAAACTGGTAGGCCAATCTGGATAACTAAATCAGGTTGCTCCATATCCATTGTTTCAATCAATCTTTTAACTAACCGTTTAATAATATGGTTGCCTTTTGTTGAATCACAAGCTCCAATACTGTTTAAGCCTGATATGTCATAAAGCAGTTCGACACCAGACCCTTGCATCAATCCCCCGCCAACACCAAATAAGCTAATATCTTCCGCTTTTTGAATTAGTCGCTTAGCTAATTCACTACCGTAAAGATCACTAGCACTGTCACTTCCGATTATCATCACTTTTGGATGTGCCATTGCTATTAGAAACTCCCTTCTCCGTAAGCACAAATGTTAACTCACCTTCAGCAGCTAACTCTTTATCTACTTCTGCTGTAGCTTTTACTTTAATATATGAACCGCGTGCTCTGAGTACTTCAATAGTAATTATTAATTGATCGCCTGGTCGAACAACCCGACGAAAGCGAGCTTTATCAATAGCTGCAAAT
Organism: Bacillota bacterium; assembly: GCA_012521185.1. Classification (GTDB taxonomy): domain Bacteria; phylum Bacillota; class Limnochordia; order Darwinibacteriales; family DTU012; genus JAAYMV01. The sequence continues at coordinate 49,297 of JAAYMV010000030.1, read as the reverse complement.
AAAGGAACCATATCAGCATCACTATCCACAGCGGCAGCTAAGCCTCCTGCTTGTGCCATAGCTTCAATAATTAAAACTCCAGGCATCACCGGCAAATTCGGATAATGACCTTGAAAAAAAGGTTCGTTAATAGTTACATTTTTAACTACAACAGCTCTTTTTCCTCTTTCCAACTCCAAAACCCGATCCACCAATAAAAAAGGATACCGATGAGGTAAACGTTCCATTATTTGATTTATATCTAACATTTCATCACCTTCTTAATCCTCTTTATCAAATAAGCCGAGATGATCTCGGCTTATTCAGGTTAGTTTACAGTTTCGGCATAAATTCTAGTTTTCCTGCTTAAAGCAAATTGTGGAAAATCTTGACTTTAGCCTGCTATTAGCTTTTGATACTTTCTCCCAATTTCAGATTTAGGCGCATTAAATACTGCTTGCGGCGAACCTGCCTCTACTATTTGTCCCTGATCCATTAACACGATCCGATCAGCAACTTTTAAAGCAAAAGAAACCTCATGGGTTACTATAACCATCGTTGTTTGCGTGGTCCTAACCAATTCTTCCATTACCTCTAATACTTCCCCAACCAAAATCGGATCTAGAGAGGCTGTTGGCTCATCCCAAAGCATTAAATCAGGATTAGATGCTAAGGCCCTGGCAATGCCAACTCGCTGTTGCTCACCACCACTTAAGTTTGTTGGCTTTTTATGACGATGCTTTAGCATCCCCACCTTGCGGAGGGCTTGTTCCGCCCTTTCTTCGGCCAAGTCTCGCTCAACTCCAGCTAAAACCAAATGAAAAATCACATTATCAAAGACAGTTAGCCGATTAATCAGATTAAATTGCTGAAAAACAAAGCCTACATTACGCCGATAGGCTCGCAATGCTTCTCCTTGTAACTCCAAAACAGCCTTACCATCTACAACAATTGAACCTTGATCTGGTTCAGTCAAGCGATTAATACACCTAATTGTAGTCGACTTGCCACAGCCACTCGGCCCCATGATCACCAACGTTTCTCCTCGTTTAACATCAAGGTTAACTCCATTAAGAGCAACCTGTTTCCCATAACTTTTATATAAATCTCTTATTTGTAACATCAGTTCCTTCCCCCTAAAAACGTTGTTTAGCTCGATTAAGCAGATTTAATAGTCCAGGCCTACTAGCTGGAATCACTATTTCACGCATAATTTGAACATTACTTAAGCCCAATGCCTGACCTGCCATTATTTCCTGGGAATTAACTGGACTAAATCTTTCTGATAATCCGCCAATTAAAGCACCAATTATTAATCCGGCTATGGCAACGATTTCAATTGTTACGAATGGTATTTCAGCTTTTGCCAATAGATAAATATTACTTAATAAAATCATACCGATTAAACTGCTAAATATAATTGCTGGATTGACTAAACGAAGGATTTTATTTTTCGCTGCATTCCTAGTACTGCGTAAGAATTTAAGTGTACTGAAAATTGTAGCTTGATCAAGAATTAGTATTGCAATTACAAATACCACTGCTAACATACCAGCAATAGTCGCCCGAATCTCCTTTAAAAGCTTAAATAATTCAGCGCGAGCATCAGGATTAATCATTCCTACGGTAGTTAAATAAGTGTTCACATAATCATTATCTAGACTGTCACGAATTTCTGCTTCAAATTGTTTGTCGTCAATTATTCCATTTTGAATTAAAATTTGAACGCGTTCACCAGGAATCACCTGTCCTGCCAAATAAGTGTTAATTAACCGAATCGACTTGCCAATATCTTCATCTTCAAGCAAAGGCAAACTATCTCTTACATAACTAATCTGATCGATAATTGCTTGTACATCAATATCTTGCACATTAGTAATTTGACTAGCAATATTACTTAAACTAGAGCGCATCGCCTCCACATCTAAATCCTCTAAGGATTGTAATGAATTATCTGGTAAGTTTTCTGCTCCAGCTTGAACTAAGTTTTTAACTAAGCCATTAACTAATAAAGAAACAATTAATTGCTCACTAGCCGACTGTGTTCCATTTTGAGTTAAACCTTCACTTAATTTGTGCAATTGGATTTGTAACACTTCTAACTGCATTAATGCCTCTTGAAAGCTATTTAATATTGCATCAGCATTCTCGACCGCTAAGGACGCTTCCACTGCTAACTCATCTAATTCTCGTAATAACCGAAGACTTTCTTCTACCGCATATTGTAAATAATAACGTTCATTTTCTAATTCCACATCAGCCAGATATTCACTAATTGTGCCATTACTTAAAAGGCGATAGCCTTTTTGCTCTAACACTTCTGTTGCATCAGAAATTGAGCCTTTGATGATCATTCCTTCTGCTTGATCCCCTTGAACATTTATTACTTCCACAACTACTAAACCTTCTTCAAATTCACTATCTTGGCTAGGTACTACTTCGCCAGTACCTTGTACTACAATTTGTTCTCCTTCAACTAAATGGAAGCCCGGTTTAGCCTTTATCCTTACTTTAGAAGCATAACTTAATAAAAAGTTGCGCATCTCCACTAAAGTCTTCAAGAAAGCATCTAATTCTTCACCATATTCAGCCGAAGAAACATTCAACATTTGATCGGGATTGACTTGGTCTTTAATCAAATCCATAACTTCATTTGCTACCTGACCTGTATCTACCTGAAAACCCATAGGAAAGCGAAGTTCAAGAATTTGATATTCATCTAAAATAGCTTGAATTTCTTCAGATACTGCTTTACTATTATCCATCGAATCTAAAACTACTAACATATTTAGTCCATCTTTAAAAGAGAATTTCACTCCAGTTATTTCCTGGAATCGTTCTTGTAATTGTTGACGGACACTTGGATGAACACCGCGAATTAAAATGCTAGGCTCAACAATTACAGTATAACCATTTAGCCCTGGCACCCCATTAAAAATGCCTGGCAAGTTAACAAAAACCTCTTCTGTCTTTGCAGCTGGCGGAAATCCAAAAAAGATATTGGATTGACCAGCCACAGTTAAAGTTTCATTTATTTTAGCCCCCGGAAATTGTTCTTCAGCTATTCTTTCAAGTTCCCGCAAAGCTACTTCCTTCGCTTCTTCCCGGATGTGCAATATAAGATCATATTCTCCCTGATCCCCAATCATCTGGTTAATTGAATCACCAAAATGGGAATCCACCGCCCAGGCTAACCCTGAGGAGAAAATTGCTCCAACAACAATGGTAACTAACATCAGTACTATATAATCTTTTAAAAAACCATCACGAAAAAATTGTAGCATAACAAATAACCCTCCTCACCTGGTGATTCCATTATATCACACAGTGAGAGAGGGCTTAACTAGTAATAGTAACTATATCAGGCAGGAACTGGCTAACGGTCAAATTCACCGCGGAAACTACCAATAAATTCCATTCGATCTTCAGCTGAATAGATTACAAAGTGATCCCCAAAAAGTTTTCCATCAGTAATATGAACAGCTACATTAGCAAAGAAGTCCGTTTTTTCTTCTTTTTCTAGATGAACCATTCGGTCAGCGTATACCGTTGCATCTTCAGTAGTAACCTGTAAGTTACCTTCTGCCAATAAACGCTCTTCCTCGGTAAAATATTCAATTTGATCAGCGATTATATTCATATCTTTCTGTTCTAGACTGGCATCAACCGTAACCTTTAAATAATTATCTTTCCGTCGCCATTCTACCACACGGCCAATAATCACTAGATCATCGTAAGTTATTCGAACAAAAGCACCTTCAATGTCCTGAACATCAGCATAAAAAACATCAGTTTTAGTATAATAAGTTCCAGCTACGGCTTGAGCCGGCACCCCAACAATTTCCAATTGTCCTTGCTTCTCTTTTTGCTCATTAGCAAGTCCAGATTCAGTGATTCCCGTAACACAAAGCAGACAGACTACTAATCCTAATAAGAGCCTGTTTAAGTTACTCATTAGCCACTCCACCTTCTTCAAAAGTTACTATTGTGTCTCCGTGAAAGTAAAAAACATCTTCCTCAGTGTACCATAATAATGAATTAGTCAGTAGACGAAAACCTTTATGATCATCCACCACAACATCATTGTCTAAAGTCAAAACTTGTGCTTTCCGGTCCCAAAGCCCTTTCTGAGCCTCCACAAAATATTTCGGTTTAGAGTTTTCCAGCAATAACAGATACTCTAAGTCGTCTAAATGAAATTTATCTCCATCTTGCTTCAATGACTTACTAACTAGTTCCCATTGTTTGACTCCTGACTCATTTCCTACCAGGTATACATTGGAAAAAGAAACCCCAGCTTCTTGTTTCGGCGACTGACTCTCTGTTTTAGGTCGAAAGTTACAAAACCAAATTAACAGTAAGACAAGTATCGCCATCAACAAGATAATAACTCTTTTTTTAGTAAGGCGCACTTATCTCACCTCTAATCATAATCATCGTCATCTTCTTCATCGTCATCATCACTGTCAATCCCGAGTAATTCCTGCAAGTCAGTAAGTTCAAATAAACTGATGCCATCAGTAGAACTAAAACCTAACGGTAATTTAGGAAATGCATTTAAAGAATATTTCACCCGAAATTCTTCCCGGACTTGATTATATGCTAAAGATAATTCACGACAGTGCAAATCAATAGTCACGGTTAACTCTCCACGAGTAAACTTTTGCTTAATCATATCGTAAATCATATCGTATTTTACAGCAATTTTTTCAGTTAAATCAAAAGATAATTGACTATCAACCCGTTCAAAACGCTGATTGTTTAACTGATAACGACTGCCAAGCCGAATATTGAAACGCTCATGGGGTCGATAATTGAACATGGTTACCAAATTGCCAAACTGCTTAGTGTTTAAATTGTAATACATTGTGGCACTAAGATTTAACCCTGCGTTATAATTATTCCAACTGACTTGCTTAACCAAACTATCAAAACGCTCTAACTCAAAATTATATCCTGTCCGAATGGAAGCTGTAAACGGTCGATTCGTATAGGACAACTGACCGGTTAAAGTGTGACGCGGATTCTGCTGATCAAACCTAAAGAGCGTCTCTCCAAAAACAACTTGCCGATTATACGTGGAAGAAAATCTTAAGTTAGGAGTTAAACTTTGCACTAAACTGATCCGCCCATGAGCAACTTGTTGACTCAGATCGTAATCATAGAAATAACCAGCTAAACCACCGCTATAAGTTAAAGTTGTTCCAAAATCTGACCGCCATGTCCGTGAAGAAAGTTCCAACTTTGGTGCAACTCGCCAACTGACAACCAGAGAAGGATATTCTAGATAACGTCCAACGCCTAACTCAAATCGTCCCGGAAATCGTTGACCATTGAAAGTTGGATTTTGCCAGCGCCAGGTAAATTCAGGCAACTTATTTACACTTCGCCAAGAAGCAGTGGCCTCTGGATCTAAGATATCCGGGTTGTATTGTTGTTGGAAGGATAAGGAAAAAGTATGATTATTAAGACGATAAGCAGTTTCTGCTAATTGGTTAATAACTCTCTCATCATCTTTAGCAGTAACGCTGCCCCGTAAATTTAAATCTAAATTAGGAGTGATTTTTTGGTTCCAACTTCCCGCTAAAGTCATGTCTCGGGATTCACTAGAGCCGATTTCATCCTCATAGTTCACACTCCCAGTTACTGTTAAACCTTCCCGCCTATAATAGAGACTCGTTTGAGTTTTCCGCTTTACTTCCAAAATATCATCAACTAACTCTTGATAATAGGCATTTTTAGTTGTTAGTTTTAAATTGTCTTGCTCATATTCATGATTCAACTGCGTACTAAAGTATTGTCGATGAGTAGCTGGAATAGAATAGAAAGCAAAATTACCCTTACCAAGTGAGCGATGTCCGTAATTATGGTTGAGACCTAAACCAAAACCATGCTTTGTATAATAATCATAAAAAATAGTCCCATTAGCATTTTGCGTAATAAAATAATTATAACGATTTTTGATGTAATAGCCGTCTTTAGCACTATAGCCAACTTCTGGCAAATTAAAGTAGTCTACATCAAACCGATTATCTAAGGGAATAGCTAAATATGGCCAATAAAACAGTGGTATTTTACCTTCATAGTAGGTAACACCACGGATTATCATTTTCTCACCTGGATAAACCTGGATTGATTTAATAGCTAAATGATAGTGAGGTGTGGATAAATCACAAGTACTTACCTTACCCTGTACAATATGAAAATCATCACCATCAATGTGCATTTGATCGCCAAACACAAAAATTAGACCATTGATATTTTCACCACTAAATTCGGAATAGACTTGTTCAAATGTACCTTGAGACGTTTCCACATTATAAACTAGACTGTCACCGTAGAAACGTTCCTCAGATTGTTCCATTATTACATTACCATCAAGGTAAAGTATCTGTTTATCTGAATCCCATAATAGACGATCACCATAAAGAGTAAGATCATCAAATTCGATGACTACATCTCCTTCAGCAAAAAACTGATGGGTGGTCAAATCAAAGCGAACTGAATCTTTAGCACTGATTTCCACAGGGGAAGCGGCTGATGCTAAATCAACTAAACCAACCATGAATAGCAAAAAACTACATAGTAGTAATAATAGCGCCTTTTTCAACATAACCACCCTTCTATTATTTTAAGCGGTCAATTCGCATTAGCAATAAACAGCCAATAATCGCAAACATCGCGTTAGTTAACCAGGCTGCAGCTAACGGAGGTAATACCTCATTGACGCCTAAAGAACGGCCGACAGAATTACCTACATAAAAAATAACTGTCACCACCAAACTAACTGCTATACCAAATGACCGACCGCCTTTACTATAAATACTTAATGGGGCACCAAACAATACAAAAATAAAAGAAGCCATTGGCATAGCCAACTTTAAGTGATAATCAACTAAAAACGAAACTACCCGCAAACCACTTTGGCGGAACCTTTCAATGTGTTCCTTCAGCTCCCTACGGTTCATCTCATCTGTTGAACGCTGATTACCAAAATAGAGTTCTGCGTCATCAGGAGTAATAATCTGCATTGACTCAAATCTTGTTTGATAACTGACAAAACCCTCTTCGTCTAACTCCTGTACAATTCCATCGGTCAAAAACCAATTGTTTTTTACGTAAGTTCCTGTTTTTGCTGTTATTAAGCGAGGAAATCCTTGACGCTGTAACTCATAAATCATTATCTTTTCTAACTTGTTTGTTCCCTTGTCCACTTTATGAATATAAAAAAATCGATCGTCTCCCCCGTTAAAGAAAACATTTTCTTCTACCAGCGGCAAACCATCTTTAAATAAAATCTCACGGAAAATCTTTTCAAACTCGTGGTTAGCCCAGGGAACTACCCGTTCGTTAGTTACATAAGTTAAACAGCTAATTAAAAAACCCGCTAAAATAATTGGGATCATTATCCGCCGATAAGGAATTCCACTACTGCGCATAACCTTTAACTCACTATCCTGATGCAGTCTTCCCAAGGCTAATAAAGTTGAAAATAAAGCAGCAATGGGTAGCGTCATGACCATCAGCTCAGGAATCTTGTAAAATAACATCTTGCCAACTGTCGAAGCTGGCACATTCTTGACTAAAATATAATCTACTAATTCAAACAGCAAACCGCTTAACAGAATTACTGTAAAACCAAGGACACAAAATATAAAGGGGCCGAGAAATTCGCGCAAGGTATAGGTATCGAGAATTATCGAGCCTTTCCAAGAGCTATTCATTGCCTGCGATTTCAAATTTACTCCAACCCCTTTCTACAGCTACTGATAATTAAAACATAACACTATACTTAAAACTAAAACCAAAATTTTGTAAATCAGTAACATATACTTTTGCAGCCAGGTCCTGACCAAACTTGAAAGAAAGGCCTGAATTAAGTCCATGGCCATCATATTCGATCATAAAAGTAGTCAAAGGTACCACAAAATTGCTAGAAGTATTTGAAATGGCCACCGGATTTAATACACTGCTAATTCCTCCAAATCCACCTCTAAACTTGCCTGTTCCAATACCGAAGTGACCACGTAGTCCGACTGTTCCCAGTTGTTTGCTACCTACTATGTAGTAGTCAGTGCCATCGTGACTAGATTGTAAACCTACTGCAATTGCTGGCCAATCATCTTCCGTAATTAAATTGACTTTTAATGAACCAACTAATTCTGTATGTGAAGCCAAATGAGAAGATAAACCTACCTCTACCCCTGGAAATACTCCGAGACCTATTGCCGCAAACCGCTCACCTCTAAAAGAATGAAAATTAGCACTGAGCTGACCATCAGGCATAACTGAAGCAGTTGGCGTATTAATTAAACCGGTAATTCCCTCTACAGTATTCGCTTGTACTTGACTATTAAAGACTAATAGAAAACCAATGAGAATAATTCCCAAGTATAAACTTGTGCCGTATTTTTTCATACATCTAATCTCCTCTCACTATCTTCATTGAGCATATATATTCTATTTTTAGGCGATTATTACCTTCTTCACCTCTCCGGTATTTGTTACCACAAAAATATTACTCTAAGCGCTTAATTACCTTATTAGTCAGGTCTTTACCGCCATAGCGCACTAGTTCTTTATCTAACACAATATGTATGTTATCAGCCTCTGCTGCATCAGCAATGGCCTGATCTAAGGCCTGCTGAAATTGGCTTTCTAATTGCTCACGATACTCCAAATACTGGGCATAAGCTGCTTTTTCCACCTCAGCTAATTCCTCGTCACTTAATCTTTCCCGTTGCTCTTGAATTTCAGCTAAAAGAAGTTGGTACATTTCGCTCAATTGCTGATTTAATTCATGAGCCTTTGGACTTTCATCAACAATTTTCCCCATATTTACTAGCCCGATCTCCACAGCAGATTGACTATCACTTAAAAGAATTCCTATGATTAATCCTAAAAAAAGAGCAACTAACAACTGGAGAATCTGTTTCATAATGGGACACCGCCTTTCATCCTCCCATTATTATTCCCTAGCTGTAGTTGCTCTACCCAAAGCTGACTCAAGTTTTAAAACCTCACTATTTAACTGATGCTCTAGTTTAGCCACATGTATTTCCAGCTCATTAGCTAACTTTGCCTGATAATCCTCTGCCCAACTGCTTAAGGCCGCTTTTTGTACCTCTTCTTCATTAGCCATAAACACTTGCAATTTTTCATCTAACATTTGTTCATATTCGCTTTTTAATTCATTAAACTCATTCTTTAAGCGGTCAAGTTTAACAATTATTTCTTGCCGTTTTTCTTCAGATAAACTAACCATCGCCAATTGTAACTCTAAATTGATAATCGGATTTACATACCATTCAGTCAGTTTTTCTTCAGTAACTACTGCTTCTTGTGCTAACTGTTCTTGATAACTAAGCACGGCTTCTTCATAAGCAGCTTGTGATTCAGCTAACTTCTGAGCAAAAGCGTCTTCACCCTTCTGCTGTAACTCTGTAATTTTTGCTTGTACTTTAGAATCGTATTCTTTAATTAACTTACTAAGTTCTTTTTGATATTCTGTATAATCCATGGTAGCTTGTTCAGCATGGACAATAGATGGCCAGGATTCAATTGCTGAATATCCTAGCCACCCACTGATGACTAATACAGTCATAATTAAGCTGATTAGCACTAAAGTCTGCTTCATAGTCAAACTCTACTATTTTTGTTCCGCTAATTCATTTAAAATATCGGTTGTTACATCTAAACCGCCATGTAACACTGCTGCTGAATCAATTACCATGCTTAAACCTTTTGTTTTTGCTACTTTAGCTACAGCATTCATAATATTGTTGCTGTATTCGATCTCAATAGTTTCCAATTTAGCTTGATAGTCAATAAATAACTGATTTTTTTCTTCATCAGATAATTCTTCTGCTTTTTCTTCAAATTCTTGTTGCATTTGATCACGTGCCGCAAATAGAGGAGGTGCTAAATATTCAGTAAAGATAACCTCCATATTGATTATTCCAATCTCTTGCTCCGCTTGACCTTGAGCAGAAGATACAAAAACTCCAGCTAAAACTAGAGTTAAAACTACAAGACCAACAAAGATAGCTAAATATCTACGTTCTTTCAACAAGATAATTCCCCCTGTTATAATGATTATTATTACCAACAATGTAATTATAACAAGGGACAGACTTCTATGCAAATCCAATAAAAGCCAGGGTTTACTAACCCTGGCTTTTAACTAATTAAAATGTTTGGCCAATTCCAAAATAAAATTTACCTTGACGTTGATCGTCATCGTCTTGACCAATACCATAATCAAATCTAAATAACCCAAGTGGTGTGTCTACGCGTAAACCTGCTCCATAGCCCACATTTTCAACCATTTCCGACAAGCTCATAGGATCTTCATAATCCCAAACTTTACCTAAATCTGCAAAGAATACACCATAAACTCTTTCAAAGATGGGGAATCTAAACTCGGCATTAAATAGTGCCAATTTATCTCCGACTAAACCTTCCCCACCGTAGTCATAACCTCTAAGGGTTTCAGAACCACCTAAACGATACAACTCTTCATTACGTAATATTCCGCTTAATAAGCGACCTACTCGTCCACGAAACGCAAATACAAACTTACTGTCTTTTATTCCATAATAACGGCTGTGTTCTAAATCAAATTTTGAATAAACCGCTTCTCCACCAAATAATCTAGTCCCTAACTCGAAGCGGGCTGTATTAATAAATCCTTCAGTTGGATAGAATGGATGATCAGTTGTATTAGTTAAGGCGCCTAAGGTAAAGGTTAGACTGCGATAATCATCTTTATACTGCTCCAAACCATCCACATATTTATTATTGTTTAAGCGCATCGTTAAACTAGCGCGCGAGTAATTACCAAAACGGCGACCGATGGTAATATCTCCACCAGTTGTAATTAGATTACCAGTAATTTCTTCCGATTCTGTGTCACCATCTTCTTCTAGCTTATGCTTTTGCTCTGTTTTCGTATAATGGGCATTGGCACCAAATGAAAGGCCGCTTTTATCAATGTATGGCTCGTAAAATCCTACTTTAAATGCTCGGTGTCCTTTACCTATTTCAAAATAGAAGTTTACACGCTGACCATTGCCAAGGAAGTTCTCCTCGGAAATATCAGTATAGCCAAAAACCCCGTCTCGGGAGCTGTAACCAATTCCAAAATCAGCGTTTCCTGTTTTACGCTCAGTTACATGTAAAGTTAGAATGGTGTCATCAATAGTATCGCCTTCACTTGCACTAAAGCTTACTTCATCAAAATAACCAAGCATTAACACATTTCTTAAACTGCGATTAATCTCATTTAAGTCAACTACATCTCCTGGCTGGAAAGTTAGTTCTCTTAAAATCACATGGTCTTTAGTTTTTTCATTACCATCAATCAGAATATCTTGAATAATTGCTTCGGCTACTTGAATTTCAACGATTCCTTCTTCGCTTACATTCAAGTTGACAGGACGAAGCGACACACCATGATTATCTAAAACCCAATTTGGCAGATTATCAATATCTTCAAATAGATCATGAATATTTAAAACTTCTCCTGATTTGGTTTCCATTACTGCTAAATAATCATCTAAAGTTATTTTTTTGGAACCCTGAAAAACTACTTCAGTGACTACTGGGTTTTCTGTCACCTCGAAAGCTACCATCACTCCACCATCAATCCAACTTGGGTGAGCGGTAGCCATTGCAAAGTAACCAAGAGCATAAATTGCATCTAAGTCATCTTTAATGTTTTCTTCTGAGTAACGACTGTCAACGACAGTTTTAGTAATCGCTTTTTCAATTAAAGCTGTATCAATATTCTCATTGCCTCGAACTACTACTGCTTTAATAAACGGTACACCTTGGGCATTTGTTGGTATTGAAGTACCACTAAAAACTATAAGTGCACAAAACATTATTATAAAAACTTTTGTAAAAATATTCCTATATGAGTCCATTTAATTGCCCCCTGACTAGTTAAAGCAAAATTTGATTAGCACTCTCTTTATTTTCTACTTCCCAGATAGTTTTCCTGCCTTGGTTGATGTGTATTATTTGCAATTACTGGTATAATTATCCATTTGTTCTCTCCCCAGCAAGCTAGTTACTAGGGAAATGAACAAATTATTTAATTACCTCAATATCAAAGCTAGCTGACCCTTCAATTACAAATTGAGTTGTTAAGCGAACTCTAACACCCTCCGATCCTAAGTCCTCCCAGTGATAACCTCCGTACTCAGGCTCTAACAAAACAAGTTCACTAATTGGAATAGAGTTTCCATTTTGTGCTAAAGTTTCCACAACTTCTTCAACAATGTCATTACTCGAATAGCTGTCGATATAAGGATAAAATTCAGCTACAATTTCATTGTTTTGTTCTCGTAACATGTAATCTTCTAACAGCTTATCTAAGCTTTCTGCTCCACTCAGGGATTGCCAAGGCATTTCATCATCCTCTGCTTCAAACGATTGCCAAGTTGTATGAACTGTCGGCTTACTAGCATAATAGCCCATTCCTCCGCCGCGAACTGTCACAGTCATATAACCAGGTAAAGTTTCCTCCGGAATGGTAATTCTTAACACCCGATATTCAACTGGTTGTCGATAAGGACGAATTAATACCTCAATATCCACACTTTCACCAGCACGAACTTGGAAACTTGTTGGAATGGCTTTTTCAATGGAAGCAGTTTTTCTACCTTCTTCGATGGTAATCTTTGTATTAATTCCACTCAAAGTTACATCTTGCAAATCATTAGCGATTAACAATTCCAGCCCTTCATTTAAATCAGATAAGGCCCAGACAGCAATATCAGAATCGCTATAAAACATATTTTCCCGAATTATTGGTTTTAAAAGATCATTTGAATGAAACTCTAAGCGTACATAGGCAGTGCCTTTTCCAATCCTATCTAAAGTAGAATCAATCCCTTGATAAACGCTACTAATAGCTAAAGCTGATAATAAACTGTCATCAGTAACAGCTTCCACCTTAAACTCCCGCAATCTATTCTCAGTTAAATCATGAACCTGAATATTGATGGGAATATAAGGAGTTTGTTTTCCTAAAAGGCCTGCCACCCCAGAAGAACGATCTAGTAACAAAGTACCAACACTTGGTCCGACTGAAGCTATTTTGTATGGAATTTCCAAATGCGGCATGGTGTAATGAACAAATGCTGGAGCTACAAAGTAGTTTACTTTTCCTTTATGCAGGAAAGGATGGCCAAAGCCTACAAAAGACCCAGTTTCTGTGATAGCCGTTATAGTACCAAATGCTACAACTTGAAAGTCTCCACGCAGCAGTTGTACGCCAAACGCAGAACCTGGCTCTAACATGATATTTTCAAAGGAACCACTATTACCTGTCAATCCTGGAATAACTTGTAGATTATGCGGCGCAAATTGCTTTTCTAAGATTTTTGCTGCTCGATTTTGAAATCCACCTAATAACATTGGGGTTGCTAGTGGCTCAAAGTCTTTTGGTAAAGGCAGCTCATCCATATCCGACACTTCATTTATTAACTCCATCATACTTTCTGCTGGAGTAACCAAACCGATCCGATGATTGGTATAAGAATAACCATAACCGATAGCGCCAAGCAACTTTCCATCTAAATAGACTGGACTGCCACTCATACCAGAGGCAATACCGTCACTTCGCTCAATTAGGTCTCCGCTAACTTCTATCATTATTAAACTTGGAATAGGAGGAGTTTGTGGAATAATATCCAAAACTTCAAAATCAAATTCTTCTACTTTGGCGCCTTGAACTACTGTTTTACCATAGCCTTTCATGCCAGGTACAACTTGATCAAGAGGAAATACTTCCGTAGCACCAACTCCACTACTAAGAATTAACCAAATTAATAATCCCGAAATCAACAGTTTTTTCATTGACATCGAATACAACCCCTCACTTCCTACTTTCGGGATTAATTATCATTATCCCATTACTAACTGGACGCTCAATTCCATCAGACGGCAAATTTAGCACTTGATTGCGAATTACCATCGTAGTGGAACCGCCGCCATCTAAATTCATAGCATCAACTGCACCTAAGTCAATCATAATTTCAGCTAACTCAGTTAAGGTTACGCCCACACTAATCCCTGGTTGACGTCCATTCACTGTAACCAGCAAAAGTTTTTTATCTTTTGTAATTCCTAGTGCTGTCCTAGGTGCACGGCTATATAATACATCTGGTTGAAAGCGTTCAATTTCCCCTGTGATTTTTATCTGCCCATTTTCCACCAACCGAGGTCCACCACCGATTAAATTCACATATCCTTCAGCTAACCAATCTGGTTCTAAAGTCATTGACCACTCCACCAGATCTCCCACTGCAAAATGTTCCAGGAAAAAATCACGTGCTACGCCATGACCAGAAATAACAATGCCATTTTCAGGAATTACCGCATTTCCTTCACAAATCTCGACTACTTTCTGATCAATTACTATTAAATCAACACCAAAACTATTAGTCTTTGTTGTAGAACCATGGTCAGAAGTATAAATGATCACTTCATCAGTTAAACGTGGACGATTAATCCCTGATATTTTAATCCTCTTATCCTTAGTTATATTCGTAATGCTGCCAGAAAATCCGACCGCCCCAATGACTGCATTTCCTGGCTTAAAACCAATAGCTGTTCTATTAGCAAACGGTTCTGTAATTAATCGCCCGTCAATAACCATTAATCCTAGGGGACGCCCATCAGGGGCAAAGAATAAACCATTCACTGCAGCAATTGCATTGCTGCGTTTTGCCATATCACTAACATGTTCACGGCCATAAACCTGGTCTTGGGCTAATACTGATCTAATTTCAAGATTTGGATGTGTTAAATCTACTTCTAAGAAATTCACAATTAACGGTCCAGCAGCAATACCCCGCCTTTCATGACCATAACGCACTCCAGGAGTAATTGTCCGCACCGTACTTTGTACAAAAACTGTATCAATTTGAATAGTCAATAAATCGTTTTCATATCTCCATTTGGGGGTTGGTAAAACATAATTAAACTCTAACACCATTCTAGTTCCAATATCCCCCGGCCCCTGATCAATCCGCATTGTTCTTAAAGCAACATCATCAAAGTCATGGCGACCAACTAATTCTGGATAAAAATGTTCTAAATCAATGATTACTTTCATCGGGTTTAAACTATACCAAACCCGATAATCAGTCTTAGGAGGCACAACGACAGTTAATCCAATTCTATCAGCATTTACTTGAAGAGTAAGCGGTTCAGCGGATACAAAATTGGAAAACACGAGAAATAATATGAAAATTAAAAGTAATGTTGTCATTCTCATGCCGTTTTTTCCTCCTCGACTTGATCTAGTTCTGTATAAAGTAATAATATCCTGCCCAACAAGGAAAAACCGCTCACGAGGAGCGGCATTCTAATCATCATCAGCTACAAAGTTAACCAATTGTTCGTATATAATCTTGCTTAATCCTATACCACCAGCTCTGGACATTTCTAAGGACATTTCTTCATCTAATAATGATTCAAACAACTTTTCTGCCTTCCGATCACCAAATAAATCTGATTCTGGTACTGTTTTACGCATTTGCTGTAATAACTGCTGAAGAAAAAGTGCCTCGAATTCTTCCGATACTGCTTTCAAGGATTTTTGGGAAGCTGATAAATTATTGGCTTTTTCAGCAGTTCTCATTCCTGGATCCCAAGCTACCTTCACCGTTCTAACTCCTTTCATAGCTTAGCCTTTGCAAGCCTACATAATTACCAATTCACCATAAAGCGCGCCTGCAGCTTTAATCGCTTGTAAGATCGCGATAATATCCCTTGGTGAAGCACCAATGGCATTTAATGCTGCTATTAACTCTTCAATACTAGTAGTACCGTCAACTAAAACTAGTTGCTCTTTGTCTTCTACAGCAGCAACTGAATAATTATAGCCTAGAACAGTTTGTCCAGCAGATAATGCTGGCGGCTGAGACACTTCTAATGAAGCGCCTACTTGCACATGTAAGTTACCATGAGCTACAGCAACTGGTGAAATTCTAACTCCACTTCCCATTACTATCGTACCTGTTCGCTCATTGATAATTACTCTAGCCTTACTATCTGGGCGAATTGGTAATTCTTCAATCGAAGCAATAAAAGCTATTTGATTATCTTGATATTCTTCAGGAATTGCTATTTTCACAGTAGCCTGATCCTGAGCAATTGCAATTCGAGCATCATAAACCTGATTAATTGTTTCAGCCAAACGATTAGCAGTACTAAAATCTGGTTCGGCCAAAACTAAGGCAAGCTCATTGCCATCGCTAATCAGCTGAGGAATCTCCTGTTCAACAATTGCGCCATTAGGTACCATTCCAACAGTAGGATGATTTTGTTGTACGGAACTAAAACCGCCCCTAACTACAAAACCACCGATGGAAACAGCACCTTGCGCAGCAGCATAAATTTGCCCATCAGCTGCCTGCAATGGAGTCTGCAATAGGAATCCACCTTGCAAGCTACGAGCATCACCGATAGATGATACTGAAACATTAATTCGGTCTCCCACTCTCACTGAAGTATTTATATCAGCAGTAACCATAACTACTGCCACATTACGCAAGCGCAAATCTTCTGCTGATACAGTTATCCCAAATAATTCCATCATATTAGCAGTCATTTGCGAGTTTGCAATAACAGAATTACTATCCCCTGTACCATTCAATCCGACAACTAATCCTAAACCGTACAACTGATTATCTCTAACCCCTTGTACCCTTGCAATATCCTTGACCCGGACAAAAGGACTATTTTCACTAGCGTTAACTGCAAAAGTTAAACAACAAACTATGACTAACGCCAGCCATCCGCTTCGAAGAATCCCTCGCATTTCCATCCTCCTTAGAACAGCCAATTCAATAAACGTGTTAACAAGCCTGGCTTTTGCTTATCTCCAACTACTCCAATTCCAACATATTGAATCTCTGCATTAGCTACTAATGAGGAAAGCACTGTATTGTCAGGGCTTATATCGCGGGTACGAACAATTCCACTAACTACAATTTCTTGCTCTTCACCATTAATAGTTATTTTTTGTGTTCCTTCGATTTTCAAAGTGCCATTATTATATATTTCGACCACTTGTGTAGTTAGTTTGGCAGAAATACTGCCGCCCCTACTTGTCGAACCACTGGCATTAAAATCATCTGAAGTGCTTGCTGTAACTAAAGGTTTATTAGTAGTAGTTTTTAAAAAAGGAATCAAGTCAGCTAATGAACCACCGTATGGTCCAATGCCAACAGAAGTTCCTTTCCCTGAACTAGTATTAGCAGTTTGACTCGCAGTAGCCTGTTCTTGAATGATTACAGTAACTAAATCACCAATCTGACGTGCTTTCACATCTGAATATAACGAAGCTGAGCCGGCATTGAACAAAGAGGTTGCCATACCGGGCCAGCTTATAGATAGTACAATGAGGCAAACTAATGTATACCCTAAAAACTTGATATTCTTACTATTAATCATTTAGTTACGCCTCCCAAATTCACTTTAACAACTGTAGAGCTAACAATCTCTGCATAAATAATTTCGCCCGAACTACTATTCCTAACGGGGATTATATCACCAAGACCCCCGCCTTGTTGAGCAACACCTAATGTACTAATTAGTATTCCATTACCTTCAGCAATGATTGTAACCCGATCATTACGTTCGATCAGCGGAGGTATTTCAGCGGCATTAAGATATAACACTGTTCCAGCAACTAGTAATCGAGTAGCACGTTTCCCTACTAAATCATCTACGGTTGCTAAATCCCGGGGATTAACATTGCCTACACGGGTCTCAACTCTAAGCATCTCTTCTGTAATAATCTCATGTCGACTAATATCGATAACTGGAACAACAACTTGATATGATGGTGTGTTATAGATGCTACTTCCCGTTGTGCCAGGATCAGTTTTGGCTTGATTGTCTTTAACAGTGCTAAATAAATTACTACTATTATCTGTTGCAGAAGGTAGCGGTTTGGGTGTAATTACCACTACTTGAGGTGCCCCCACCAGCTCAAAGGCTAAAGGATCAAATCCCGCTTGCCGTAGACGCACCTGAATTTGACCCACAGAATAGCGAACCGATGAACCAGGTAAGGCTGTCGGACCTATGTGAACATTCTTTAAAGTGTCCTCTAATTCGCCAAAACCAGACAATAAAGCAATGTCCCCTAAAGTGACAGCTTTTGCTGTTACTTCAACCTCTTCAAGGATTTCGATAACTGGTTTATCTGCAGCCATGGCAAATCCACTAACAAGTAGGATAATTAATCCGCATATAAGACTAGACGCTAAAACAGTTCTTAGCATTTAATAATTCCTACCTTCGCAGGTTATTAGCAGTTTGTAACATTTCATCGGCTGCTTGGATAGCTTTTGAGTTAGTTTCATAGGCTCTTTGAGCAACAATCATGCTAACCATTTCTTCCACAACTTGTACATTAGACATTTCTAAAAAGCCTTGTGCTAAATCCCCAAAACCATCTAATCCAGGGATACCAATAATTGGCTCGCCACTGGCAGCTGTTGCTTCAAAAAGGTTACTGCCTGCACTCTTTAATCCTGCAGGATTAATAAACCTAGCTAATTCAATTCGACCAATTTCCTGTGGTCGATCATCGCCAGGACGCATTACAGAAACAGTTCCATCAGAACCAATGCTTACTTCACGCGCATCACGATCAATTCTAATTTCTGGCTCTAAAGGAAAACCATCCGATGTTACAATTCGCCCATCGCTGTCTAGTTTAAATGCACCATCACGAGTATAACGAATACCACCATCAGGTAAGAGAACTTGGAAAAATCCATCACCCTCAATTACCAAGTCATAATCATTGTCAGTTTGCTGATAAGTGCCTTGAGTAAATAGTTTTTGTGTTGCCACTGTACGAACACCATGACCTACTTGAATGCCCGTAGGAACCTGTGAACCTGCAGTCACTGGAGTGCCTGCATGTTTGTCTGTTTGATATAAAAGGTCTTGGAAATCCACTCTGCTTTTCTTAAATCCTGTTGTGTTTACGTTGGCAAGGTTGTTTGCTGTAGTATCAATTTTAAATTGTTGACCAATCATACCGGACGCAGCAGTCCATAATGCACGCATCATAGTACATTCCTCCATTTTATCCTGGGAAGGTAACTGTCTCAATCGCTCAACAGTTACAAGGCTCCTGCGACGCAGTCCAGCCCATTCATCCCGTTATAATTTTATTTTCCAGCAATTTCATTAACAGCTTTACCTAAGATTTCATCATAGGCTTGAACAACTTTTGCATTTGCTTCATAAGTTCGCTGTACTTCAATTAAGTTAACCATTTCCTTCACTACATTAACATTTGCCATTTCCAAACTACCTTGTATAACTGTTCCTTGAAAAGCTGCCGGCAATCCAGCTTCTTCAGTTGCTATGTATAAATTTGAACCTTGTTTTTGAAGATTTTCTTGGTTTGGAAATTCAACTAAAAGTAAACGATCTACAATTTCGCCATTAACGGTGACGATTCCTTCTGAACTAATTTCAACAGTCCCGTCACCAATATAAATAGGACCATTTTCTCCAAGAACCTGGTTACCTTCTAAATTCACCAAATAGCCATTAGCATCTAATGTAAATCTTCCATCCCTGGTAAAGCAAGTACCAGAAGAAGTGTTAATCGCAAAAAAACCAGTACCAACAATTGCCAAATCAAGAGCATTTCCGGTATTTTGAATTCTTCCCGGTGTAAAAGAAATCTTACTATCAATTACAACTGCACCTGTTCCCATCCGTCCAATAACTTGATGCTCATTTTTAAATTGACGGGCAATTAACATATCAGGAAAAGCTTTCACTTGATTGGTTTGACGATGGAAACCTGCAGTGTCCACATTAGCTAAATTATTCGATAGCACATCATTATTCATGCTTTGCACCAACATACCTGAAGCTGCTGTATATAGTCCGCGTACCAAAAATACACCCCCTAAAATTAGTCTTTACCTATGTTATCGGTTAAGATCAGAAAAACTTTAATGAATTTCTAATAAAAAAAGGCCCTTAGGCCTTAAAGTTTCATTGGTTTAATGGCGATACCTTCCTGGAAAATATCTAACATGCCAAGAACCTTACCTGTGCCTCTTGCTACACATGTTAATGGATCCTCTGCAATAAACACAGGTACTCCTGTTTGTTCACGAATTAATCTAGGCATTCCATCTAACAAGGCTCCTCCGCCGGTCAAAACTAATCCTTTATCCATAATATCAGCAGCTAATTCCGGAGGAGTTATTTCTAAAACAGACCTAATACCCTCGATAATGCTACGAATTGGTTCTTCTAAAGATTTAAAAATATCGTGAGATGTTAATTCAATATTACAGGGTAAACCAGTTACTAAATCACGGCCGCGAACATTAAGAGTCTTCACATCTGTTGGGTACGCTGTACCAATCTCAACCTTAATTTGTTCTGCAGTTCGTTCACCAATAGCTACATTAAAGTTTTTCTTAACATAACGAATAATTGCTTCTTCAAAATGGGAACCGCCTACTCTTAATGACTGGGAAACTACTTCCCCTCCAAGGGAAATAACAGCAATATCTGTGGTTCCGCCACCAATATCAATAATCATGTTTCCACTTGGCGCAGCGATATCAATTCCGCAACCAATAGCCGCCGCCATTGGTTCAGATATAAGAATCACATCTTTAGCAGCAATTTGACTAGCTGCTTCCATCACTGCTCTTCGCTCTACTCCGGTAACTCCCGAAGGTACGCAGATTACTACTCTTGGTTTAAATAATCGGCGTCGACCTACAGCCCTTGCCACAAAATATTTAATAATACTTTCAGTAACTTGATAATCAGCAATAACACCCTCACTGAGTGGTTTAATTGCCCGAATATTACCGGGGGTGCGTCCGATCATTCGACGTGCTTCTTCACCAATTGCATATATTTTATTAGTTTTAACATCCATTGCCACAACCGAAGGCTCTTGAATTACTACACCCTTACCCTTTGCAAAAACTAAAATATTGGCTGTACCTAGGTCAATCCCGATATCCATTCCAAACATTTGGCTGTTGCCCCTTTCGCTGCTATGTCTTTACATATATTTAAAGATATTCGACGTTTTAGGGGCAATTCCTTTAATTGTAAACACTTACGATACGTTTCGGGATTTTATATATTTTTTCTTCGTTGCTTCACCACCACGGATATGGCGTTCAGCCTTGTTCATTTCTAAAACCAGTTTTACTTTTCTTGCTAATTCTTCATTTATTCTGGGCAATCTTTCCGTCACATCTTTATGAATTGTACTTTTACTGACGCCAAAAACAGATGCAGCTTGCCTTACTGTTGCATTAGTCTTAACTATATATAAACTTACATCCACTACCCGCTTGCGGATATAGTCTCTCATTTCGCTCCCCCTAGCGTTTTTGTTACATTTATATGCTAGGATACAGCGAATATGCAGAGTTTCTGTATGCAAGCTAGTTAATACAATGACATATATTGCATTGGATCGACTGGTTCCCCTTGATAAAGTAAACCAAAGAAAATCTCTTTAGTCGGACTTGAAGCTGCAAGTACTTGATTTTCTTTAACAGTTTCACCAACGGAAACTGTTAAAAGATTAATATCTCGATAAACTGTTTTCCAATCACTGTCATGTTGAATAATAACTTCAAAACCATGTTCACAAGGTTTTATGGATTCAACTCGACCATTCAGTACCGCCCGAACTTCCGTTTCACCATTAAGTGCTAAATTTACACCACCGTTATAACGCCAATCTAGATAAACAGGATGGCGATACCAACCAAATTCTGTGCTGATCTCTCCGTTAACTGGCCAGAGAATTCGATCAAAAGAAATTGCTAGAACTTCCTCTACTTCTTCTTCTACTTCTTCAACTATTTCCAAAGGCTCGGGACGAGGTTCAGCTGGAGCTGGCACGGGAGGCTCCTCTGGATATACAGGTGTTATAGAACTCTCCATTACCCAATAATATTCATCACTTAACAACCTATCTAATTCTTGCCGAACCAAATCAGAGAGTTGTTCTGCAGTTAATACCTGATTTCCTGCAGTATCTTTTCCTCTGGAAAACAGAAATCCGCTTCCAACCCAAGCAAGGACAAATACCAAACAAATTAAGACTACACCTACACGTAAAACTTGATCCCAAAAATTACCTTTTTGAAAGCGAAATGCATTTCTTAAAGCTTTGCCAAAATCTGTGATTTTGCTTTTTAATTTGATAAAAAAATTATGCATACTATCACCACCTAGTGGTAGTATGCACATTTTTTACCAAGATATGCAAAATAGAAACGAACCCGTCTTCTATTTTTCAGCGGCTTTTAAACGAGCTAAGGCCTTCTCTAAAGCAACACGAGCTCGAGTATATTCCCATTCAGCCTTATGCTCACGCAACTGCTGTTCCGCTCGGCGTTTAGCCTCTCTCGCCCGCAAAACATCAATTTCTTCAGCCAGCTCGGCACTAGAAGCAAAAACAGTCAATTTGTTATTATTCATCTCAGCAAAACCGCCACCAATGGCAGCTCGTCGCTTCTTACCATTTAATTCTCCATACTCTAAAACTCCAATATTTAAAGCTGTTAATAGTGGGATGTGATTAGCTAAAATACCGATTGTTCCATTAACCGTAGATAAATTAACATATTCTACTTTTGTAGAAAGCACATGGCGCTCAGCTGTTAAGATCTCCAACTGTAATTCTGCCATCTTACGCACTTCCTTGCTCTAGGGATTTAGCCTTTTCAATTACGTCCTCAATGCTTCCAACCATATAGAAAGCAGCTTCTGGCAAATGATCATACTTACCTGATAAAATTTCTTTGAAGCTACGAATTGTATCTTTTAGCGGTACATATTTACCAGGCATCCCAGTAAAGGTTTCTGCTACGAAGAATGGTTGCGACAAGAATCTTTCAAGTCTACGAGCCCGAGCTACTGTCACCTTATCCTCTTCCGATAACTCATCCATTCCTAAAATAGCAATGATATCTTGCAATTCTCTATACCTCTGAAGAACTTCTTGTACGCCACGGGCTACTTGGTAATGTTCTTGACCAACAATCTCTGGCGCTAGAATCCGTGATGTAGAAGCTAAAGGATCTACCGCAGGATAAATTCCTTTTTCAGCAATTGAACGTTCTAAGTTGGTTGTAGCATCTAAGTGAGCAAATGTAGTTGCTGGTGCTGGATCCGTATAATCATCTGCTGGTACATAAATTGCTTGAATCGAAGTAATCGAACCATGCTTAGTAGTGGTAATCCGTTCTTGCAATTGACCCATTTCCGTAGCCAATGTTGGTTGATAACCAACCGCTGACGGCATTCTACCTAATAATGCTGATACTTCAGAGCCGGCTTGAGTAAATCGAAAAATATTATCAATAAATAATAACACGTCTTGACCAGCACGATCACGAAAATCCTCAGCGATAGTCAAGCCAGTTAAGCCTACCCGCAAACGAGCACCGGGCGGTTCATTCATCTGACCAAAAACCATAGCTGTTTTATCGAGAACACCAGACTCTTTCATTTCTTCATAAAGCTGATTTCCTTCTCTAGTCCGTTCACCAACACCAGTAAATACTGAATAACCACCGTGTTCTGAAGCAATATTGCGAATTAATTCCATAATTAAGACTGTCTTACCAACACCGGCACCGCCAAACAACCCGATCTTTCCACCACGAGCATACGGTGCTAACAAATCAACTACTTTAATACCTGTTTCTAAAATAGTAGTTGCTGGTTCCACTTCATCAACCGAAGGTGCCGGACGGTGAATAGGTAAAACCTGTTCCCGATTCAAGGGTTCTCCTCCGTCAATCGGATTGCCTAATACATTGAGAATACGCCCTAAAACTTGCTCTCCAACGGGCACGGAGATTGGTGCTTTTAAATCAATCGCCGGCATTGCCCTTTGTAATCCATCTGTAGATGACATGGCAATACAACGAACTACATTATTCCCTAAATGTTGAGCTACCTCTAATGTTAAATCGATACTACCATTTTCCATATCATCTTTTATCTGAATGGCATGGGTTAATTCTGGCAATTGGTCTGCAGGAAAACGAATATCAACTACTGGACCAATTACTTGAACAACTTTACCTGTAGCTATGCTCATAACTCTACCTCCCTATTTATCCTAGTGCTTCAGCTCCACCGACAATTTCCGAAATTTCTGTTGTAATTACCCGCTGACGATATCTATTAAAAGATAAATTTAACTCCTCAATTAATTCAGCCGCATTATCACTTGCATTACGCATTGCATTCATGCTAGAGGCATACTCACTAGCACTCGATTCTAAAATTGCATGATAAATTGTAGTACTTAGATAAAGCGGTATCATACTAGCTAAAACTTCTTCAACTGAAGGTTCATAAATATAAAAAGGAGCTGCCTGATGACCTTCAGGGACAGCAAGCTCTCCTACAGGTAAGATTTGCTGTCTAGTTAATCGCTGAGTAATTGGACTAACAAATGCTGTATAAAGTAAATCTACCCGATCAATAATGTCATTTAAATAGAAGTCTTGAATCACCTGGGAAATATCGTTAGCTTGGGCAAAAACTGGTGAATCACCAATATAAACAAAATCAGCTAAATAAGCTAAATTATGTTTGTTAAAATAGTCACGGCCTTGACGACCAATGACAATTACCTGCGCATTTTCATGTTCCGCAAAATATTCTTCTGCGGCTTTTAAGATATTGGCGTTAAAGGCGCCAACTAAGCCTCGATCAGATGTAAAAACAACCAAACAAGGGCGTTCTTGCTTAGTTTCTTTGGCGATAGTCGGGAGCTCATGTTCTTCATTCAT
This sequence comes from Bacillota bacterium, assembly GCA_012521185.1. GTDB lineage: Bacteria > Bacillota > Limnochordia > Darwinibacteriales > DTU012 > JAAYMV01. The sequence continues at coordinate 24,461 of JAAYMV010000030.1, read as the reverse complement.
GGCTGCCGCTAAGGCAGATGCTAATGAAGCCTCTAAATGAGTCTGATAAGGTCTAGCTTTCTCCACATTAATTTGGGCTTTACGTAATTTAGTGGCAGCTATCATTTCCATGGCCTTAGTAATCTGTTGTGTGTTTTTTACACTCTGTATCCGGCGTTTAATATCTCGCCCAGAGTTTCCCATAGCTATCCCTCCTTGATTAGAATGTTTCCTTAAATTGAACAATAATTCGTCTTAACTGATCAATCATTTCATCCGATAAAGCACCCTCATCTTCAATTGTTTGTAAGATTTCTGGATGTTCTTTACCCAGATAGTTGAGAAACTCTTTTTCAAAACGATTAATATCGGAAACAGCAATATCATCCAAACAGCCGTTGGTAACAGCAAAAAGCGATACTACCTGTTCACTGACGCTCATTGGGCTGTATTGACCTTGTTTAAGTACCTCCACTATTCTTTCTCCCCGATTAAGCTGTGCTAAAGTAGTTCGGTCCAAATCAGAACCAAACTGAGCAAAGGCTGCTAATTCTCGATACTGAGATAAATCAAGTCTCAATCTGCCCGCCACTTGTTTCATAGCTTTAATCTGAGCAGCGCCTCCTACACGCGAAACAGAAGTACCCACAGCAATAGCTGGTCGAACACCGGCATAGAATAAGTCAGAATCTAAAAAGATTTGACCATCAGTAATCGATATAACATTGGTTGGAATGTAAGCAGAAATATCTCCTGCTTGAGTTTCAATTATCGGCAATGCAGTAATCGAACCTCCACCGAGTTCATCACTTAGTTTAGCTGCTCTTTCCAATAAACGGGAATGTAAATAAAACACATCACCTGGAAATGCTTCTCGGCCGGGCGGTCTTCTTAACAGCAAGGATAACTCTCGATAAGCAATAGCATGTTTGGATAAGTCATCATAAACAATTAAGACATGCTTACCTTGATACATAAATTCTTCTGCCATAGCAGTACCGGCATATGGTGCAATATATAACAATGGTGCTGGATCACTAGCAGTTGCCGAAACCACAATAGTATAATCCATAGCCCCATGATTGCGCAAACTCTCGACCACTCCAGCAATGGTTGACGCTTTTTGACCAATGGCCACATAAATACAAATAACATCTTTATCTTTTTGATTGATAATCGTATCCACAGCGATCGCTGTTTTACCTGTTTGACGGTCACCAATAATCAATTCTCGTTGTCCTCGACCAATTGGCACTAAAGAATCAATTGCCTTAATACCTGTTTGTAGCGGCTCGTGGACAGCTTTTCGTTCAATTACTCCCGGTGCCTCATTTTCAATCGGTCGGTATTTCGTAGCTTTAATTGCACCTTTATTATCTAAAGGTTCACCTAAAGGACTGACTACGCGACCAATTAATTCTGGACCGACAGGAACCTCAACAATTCGACCGGTACGTTTAACTGGATCGCCTTCCTTAATCTGGTTATATGGTCCTAAAATAACACACCCAATATTGTCTTCTTCCAAATTTAAAACCATTCCATAAACTTGATTTGGAAACTCCAATAATTCACCAGCTAAGGCTTGATCTAGGCCATAAACTCTGGCAATACCGTCTCCAACCATTAAAACGGATCCTTGATCTTGGACTCCAATTTCAGCTTGATAATTCTTAATCTGCTGCTTTAAAATTGCTGTGATTTCATCAGGTCTAATCGTCATCTCGAACCCCCCGTACTTTAATATATTCTTCTAAAATTTGCTTGATCTTTAGTGCAGCCGTTCCGTCACCAAATGGATTCTTTGCTGATGCCATTTTATCATATAATTGTTGGTCAATAAGCAAATTGCTGATTTCTTTAACAATTCTTTCTTTTCTCGTACCAATTAACTTAATAATTCCAGCTTCTATTCCTTCAGGACGTTCTGTTGTCTCACGTAACACTAAAACCGGTTTACCTAAAGCAGCAGCCTCTTCCTGTAAACCACCTGAATCAGTTACCAAAAAGTGACAGCGACTTAAAAGGTTAGCAAATTCCACATAATCTGGTGCATCAATCAAATGAACATTATCAATGTTTTGTAAATATTTTCTGACTACTTGTTGCACAAGTGGATTTTTATGCATTGCAAAAACAATCTCTACGGGATATGTTTCAGCTATTTTTTGCAAACCCTGACAAATCTCCTCTAAGGGTTTTCCCCAATTTTCCCGTCGATGGGCGGTAGCTAAAATTATCGGTTTTGAAAAGGAAAGTTGCCTTAACTCAGGTAACTTAAACTGGTAATCTGCCTTAACCACAGAGAATAGGGCATCAATTACAGTGTTTCCAGTTACAAAAATCCGATTTTCTTCAATTCCTTCCTTGCGTAAATTTGCAGCTGCCTGTTCTGTTGGTGCAAAATATAATTCAGCTAATAAATCTGTTAATCGCCGATTCGCTTCTTCAGGGTAAGGATTAGTTAGTGAATTTGTTCGCAAACCTGCTTCTACGTGGGCAACGGGTATTTTATGATAGAAGCCAGCTAGAGTTGCTGCAAATGTAGTGGTGGTATCCCCATGGACAAACAAATAATCAGGTAACCACCCTTGAAAAATATTACTTAAACCAGATAGAACTGCAACCGTAATATCTGTTAAGGACTGGCCAGCAGCCATGATATTCAGATCGTAATCTGGAACAATTTGAAAGATACGCAACACCTGATCAAGCATTTCCCGATGTTGCCCTGTAACAATGATCTTAGTCTCCCATATTTGGCTTTCCTTTAATTTTTGAACTACTGGAGCCATTTTAATAGCCTCAGGTCGTGTGCCAAATACTACGCCGATCTTAACCAATTATAACACTCTCCGTTGTGATTTTACAACCAATGGCCTAATCATCCCTATTTTAGCAGCTCCCCACAAAAAGGCGATGGCTACACTAATTAAAATGAAATATTGATTAATTTCATACTTCACCACTAAAAGTGCAGTACCTGCAGCAGCTAAACTTAACATATAAGCAAAAAGTACAGATTGTTTGTGCCCCAATCCTAGCTGCAATAATCGATGATGAAAATGCTGTTGATCAGCTTGATAAAACGGCACTCCTTTTTGTAAACGACGAATTATTGCACAAAAGGTATCGGCTACCGGAACGATCAATACAATTACAAGAGCAGGATAATCAACAGCTGAAGCCTTGGTTAATACACTATTTGTCGCCAAAGCCGAATAAAGAAAACCAAGCAGCATAGCCCCAGTATCGCCTAAGAATACTTTAGCTGGGTTAAAATTAAAAACCAAAAAGCCTAAAGAAGTACCGATTAAAATAAATAATAATGATTCCACAGAATAAAGACCAAGATCTAAAGTCCAAATCAATAATGTAGTGCTGGCAATAATAATAATTCCAGTAGCTAGTCCATCTAAACCATCAATAAAATTAGTTACATTGATTACACTTATCATCCACAAAATGGCTAAAACTGAAACCTGTTCTGGATTGAACCAAACAAACAGAAGTACTGCTACAGTTTGTCCCACAAACTTTTTCCCAGCTGATAAACTACGATAATCATCAATTAATCCCACAATAGTTATAAAACTAGCGCCAAGAAAGTAGGGAAGTAAATTCTCTACCTTATAAATTAAGGCCATTATAAAAAAGGCAATAAAAATTGGTAGCCCACCAGCTGTTGGTATTGGTACAGAATTAATTCTTCGTTCATTGGGATGATCAAACAAACCAAACCGTTTCGTTAAGCGAACATATAGAGGGACTAGTATAGTCATCATGATAAAGCTGATTACAACAGTCATGTACCTTGCTCCTCGCTATTCCATTGGACTAACTCAATATCCGCCTCAAGCAACATTTCCCTCGCCAATGGATCAGGATATTCTCCTTGGAAAACTACTTTTTTTATCCCTGCATTAATCAACATCTTGCTACATAAAATACATGGTTGATGTGTGCAATATAAAGTGGCACCTTTGGTGGACACTCCATGGAGAGCTGCTTGAATAATAGCATTTTGTTCCGCATGAATCCCCCGACACATTTCATGGCGTTCACCTGAAGGAATACCAAGTTGTTCCCGTAAACAACCGACTTCTGTGCAATGTTTCAAACCACGCGCAACTCCATTATAGCCTGTAGCAATGATCTGCTTATCAAATACCAAAACTGCACCGACATGTCTCCGCAAGCAAGTAGAACGACTACTAACTAACAGGGCAATGTCCATAAAATACTGATCCCAAGATGGTCGTGCCTGCATAGTTCACCTCATCAATAGTTGCATCTTTTAATTTTTAGGGCAAAGGCACCTATAAAGGTGCCTTTTTTATTTCGTACCAAATAGACGATCCCCTGCATCGCCTAATCCTGGAACAATATAAGCTCTTGAATCTAATTTTTCATCAATTGCCGCAGTATAAATATCTACATCAGAATGAGCCTCTTGCATTGCTTTAATACCTTCTGGCGCTGCTAAGAGACACATTAATTTTACGCTAGCACAGCCATATTTTTTCAGAAAACTTATGGCTGCTACTGCAGAACCGCCGGTAGCCAACATCGGATCAATTGCAATCAAATCTCTTTCATGGCTATCAGATGGTAATTTACAATAATACTCAACTGGCTGTAAAGTCTCTGGATCCCGATACAATCCAATATGTCCGACTTTAGCTGTCGGTATTAACTGGAGTATACCGTCAACCATACCTAAGCCAGCTCTTAAAATAGGAACTAAGCCTAATTTCTTTCCGGCTACAGTATAACCTTTAGTTTTACAAATTGGTGTTTCTACCTCTACCTCTTCTAAAGGTAAATCCCTAGTCACTTCATACGCTAATAACAGCGCAATCTCATTAACTAATTCTCTAAACTCCTTTGGTCCAGTTTCTTTATTTCGAATAATTGTCAACTTATGCTGAACTAAAGGATGATCAATTACATGAACTTTAGACAACGGTCTGGCCCCTTTCCCTTATTAAATATTTTCTAATTTTTCAACTCGAATTGCATGACGTCCACCAACAAATTCTTGGCTAATCCATTCATCGACAATAGCCAAGGCCAGGCCAGAGCCAACCACTCTCGCTCCCATACATAAGATGTTACTATTATTATGTTGTTTAGCCATGCTTGCTGAAAAGGTATCATGACATAATGCAGCACGAATTCCTTTAACTTTGTTAGCGGCAATGGACATGCCTATGCCTGTCCCACAAACAAGAATACCATATTGATATTCTCCAGCGGCGACCTTTTCGCAGACTAATTTGGCTATATCAGGATAATCACAGGAGTCAGCTGTGTGCGTGCCCAAATCAGTAACATCAATGCCTGATTCTTTTAAGTGTTCAACAATAGTACTTTTTAAGTCTAAGGCAGCATGATCACTGCCAATAGCAATTTTCAAAAGTTACACCTCCAACTTACTGCCACTTGGCTATAATCCTTTTAATAGCTGTAGCCATTTCCTTAGCAGTTTCTTCATAGACTTCTATAGACTGTCCATATGGATCTAAAACGTCCCACTGCAATTCATTTTGATTAGCTATCAAATTTTCATTCTCCATTTGAAGGTTAGTTTCCTGCTCAATATTCGTTGCGTATTCTTTAAGAGTATATACTTTATTTATTAAATAAGGGCTTTCTGCTAGTAATCGTTGCTTGTGATTTACTGTCATAGTCAAAATTAAATCATATTCTTCTAATTGATTTATTTGAACTTGTTGCGAACGATGCTTCGAGATATCTATCCCTTGGTTTTTCATTACCTCAATAGCATTTTTAGCTGCCGGTTCAGAAGTAAAAACATTTAAACCAGCAGAATCCACTTTTATGCGCACACCCATTTCCTCTGCATAATGCTGAAATAATCCTTTTGCCATAGCACTACGACAAGTATTTCCAGTGCATACTAACAAAACTTTTTTCATTACACCCTTCCTCTACCTTTAAATTACCAAATAAACAGCTAAATATATCAAGAGTAAACCACCAAAGATCTCTGCTTTATTGCCAAACCACTGACCTATTCGTTGGCCTAAACTTAACCCAACAAAAGACATTAGCCAAATTACTAGCGCAGATCCAACAGCAATCAAAAAAATAGGCAAATGAGTTAACATTGCCAAACCGAATCCTGCTGTTAAAGCGTCCACACTAACAGAAATAGCTAATGCTAATAAACCAAGCCTACCTGAATAATGACAAATTTTTAATTCTTGCTCTTGGCAGAAACAGCCATAAATCATGGTACAGCCAAGTCCCGCTAAGAGGGCAGCACCAATCCACGAACATACTTGACTAATTTTGCCGCTAACTATTCCAACATCTAAACCAGCAAAAAGACTACTATAGCTTAACAAAAATTCGATTATATCAGCTGAATAAAATCCAATAATCAAAAGAATTGCCTGAGGAAGAGAAAATAATAAGCTTAAACAAATGATTCTCGAAAATTTTAACTTATTCGTCCCCAAACCTACTGAAACAGAAAAAGAATCGGTTCCAAGAGCTAACCCTAAGGAAACGATCTGTAATAATCCCACTACTACACCTCCTAGATTATTGGCGAACCATGATTAGCCATTCGCCTTGAGCATCGTAGGTACTACCAACCCTTTGAAATCCAAAGCTTTGATATAAGCTGATTGCTGCTACATTCACCGGGCGAACTTCTAAACGAACTGCGCCAACCTGCTTCCGGTCAAGATATTCCAATGCGGTTGCAAGCAGCTGCTTGCCTAGGCCTTTACCTTGAAATTCAGGTGAGATAGCGATTGATAAAATTCTGGCCTTAACCGGAAATTGATCTTTTGCTGCAAAAATAAAACTTAATTTATTATTCAACAATCCCCATAGGGATTTACAACTTAACTTTAAATGACCTGTAAGTAATAAGTATACCCATCTAAAAGTAAAGAACTCGCCAACAGCGGCTATCCATAAACGACTCAAATTAGTTGGAGCAAAAATATATCCAACTACTTGTTCTTGGCATTCTGCAACGAAAAAGGCCTCTGGTTCAGCCTTTAACATGGTACGAAAAACAAGTTCAACTGTTTTTGCAGAAGGAGGCCGATCAAAATAATGTTCGATACTTTCAGGGAAAGCAGCTAAAAAAATTTTACTAGCGGATAGTAAATCCCGCTTAATCCCGCGCCGAATCACTGCATCCACTCCCTAGGAATAAACAACTTTATAACCAGCAGCCTTTCTTAATCGGTTCATAATAGCCATTCCCATTTGATCATTTGTCAATCCCTCAACATAAACTAAATCTAACTCTAATTCATCTACTTGCCGTAGCAGATGATAAAGATTAGCCGCAATCTGCCGCAAATCTGTTCTAGAACCCATCTCTAAGACAGTCAAACCTGAATAAAGCTGCTTGGTCTCACTAGTAGCTAGTACCCCTACCTTAGTAGTAGTTAAATCCTGCTCCTTAACTAACTGATTAATCCTACTGGGAATATTATCCCCTTCTACCAATATTACGGTAGCATTAGGCGAATAATGACGATATTTCATTCCTGGCGAGCGTGGTTTTTCATTATTTTGCTGGTCCTCATAGACACCAGCATCTAGCTCAACCGCCGTAAACTCCCGGAGTTCCTCTACTGTAACACCACCTGGACGTAATAATCTGAAAGGGTAAACAGTACAATCAAGAACTGTTGATTCTACTCCCCAACCAGTGGAACCACCATCAAGGATAGCAGGAATTTTACTTGCTAAATCAGCATACACATGGGAAGCTCTAGTTGGACTTGGTTTTCCTGAAGTATTGGCACTAGGTGCAGCAATAGGTAATTCCGACCTTTCTATCAGGGTCAACGCTAAAGGATGATCAGGGATGCGAATAGCTACTGTATCCAGGCCCCCAGTAACAATCTTGGGCACAATATCGCTTTTAGACAACACTAAACTTAATGGTCCAGGCCAAAAATGTTTCATCAATATCTCTGCTTCAGGATGAATCTCAGTAACTAAATTAAAAACTTGTGCTTTACTTGCACAATGGATAATTAAAGGATTATCCGCTGGCCGACCTTTAGCAAGAAAAATCTTCTTTACTGCCTCTTCATCTAAAGCATTCGCCCCCAGCCCATACACTGTTTCGGTAGGAAAAGCCACACATTCTCCATTTTTCAGCAACTCAACAGCTACATCCAACTGTTCCGCGGTTAAAATCTGCGTCTTCATTTCCATGTCAAGGTCACCACACGATCCTTACCTGCATAATCTGGAATAATCTGGCAGTTAACAAAGCCAGCTGTCCGCCCTAATTCAATTACTTTCGCTCCCTGATCCCAACCAATTTCCAATACTAAATGACCACCTGAAATTAAATATTCAGGAGCTTGGGCAATAATCCGACGATAAAAATCTAAACCATCTATGCCACCATCTAAGGCAATTTTTGGTTCTAATCTGACTTCTGGTTCTAATGTGCTTAAATCTTTTGTCGGGATATATGGAGGATTTGAGCAGATTAAATGATATTTATCATTTGGTATTTTTTGGAATAAATCGCTTTGGAGAAAAGTTATTTTTTCTTCCACGCCAAGCAGTGTCGCGTTTTCTTGCGCCACTGCCAAAGCCTGACTAGAAATATCTGCTGCTAAAACCTGAATTTCAGAAATTTGCAAAGCTAGGCTAACAGCAATAACTCCACTACCTGTTCCGAGATCAATAACTCTTGGCATAATAAAAGGTTGAACTAGCTTAATAGCTTGTTCAACTAAAATTTCTGTTTCTGGCCGAGGGATTAACACATCCCTGGTCACTTTGAATTCTTTTGAATAAAACTCTCTCTTACCGAGCAAATATGAAACAGGTACTCGTCGCCCACGCCAGCCAATTAAATAGCGATACTGATCAATTTCAGAAACTTCCAGTGGGCGATCGAAATTAACATAAAGCTGTACCCGATCCATATTTAAAACATGACACAATAATACTTCAGCATCTAATCGAGGCGTAGGGCAACCTTGTTGTTCTAAATACCCACTTCCTAGATTTAATAATTCCAAAACTGTGCGTAATTTACTCATTCCTAGGACTCCATCGCCTTTAACCGTTCAGTTTGGTCAGCAGTAATCAAGGCCTCTACAATCTCATCTATATCACCTTCTAAAATTGCCTCTAAGCGATAAAGTGTTAAGCCAATTCGGTGATCTGTTATTCTGCCTTGAGGGAAATTATAGGTTCTGATCCGCTCACTCCGATCTCCACTACCCACCTGTGATCTTCTAGTCGCCGCTAATTCCCGATCTTGTTCTTCTTGCAGTTTATCAAGTAATCTAGCGCGTAAAATTTTCATAGCTTTTTCCCGATTCTTATGTTGGGATTTTTCATCTTGACAAGATACTACTAGGCCAGTAGGTATATGAGTAATCCTTACGGCAGAATCCGTTGTATTAACACTTTGACCACCTGGACCAGATGAACGGTACACATCAATTCTTAAATCATTAGGATCGATATGCAACTCTACTTCCTCTGCTTCTGGCAAAACAGCCACAGTAGCAGTAGAAGTGTGAATTCTTCCGCCAGATTCAGTTGTTGGAATACGTTGTACCCGATGTACTCCACTTTCATACTTCAAGCGACTATAGGCACCGTGACCCTCAACCATAAAGATAACTTCTTTAAAGCCGCCTAACTCTGTAGCATTACTACTCATTAGTTCTACTCGCCAATTATTGCTTTCTGCATAACGGGAGTACATTCTAAATAAATCTCCAGCAAACAAGGCTGCCTCTTCTCCACCGGTACCAGCCCGGATTTCTACAATTACGTTTTTCTCATCATTAGGATCTTTTGGCAGCAAGAGCAATTTGATCTTGTTTTCCAATTCATCTTGTCGCTCATTAAGCTCGTGCAATTCTACTTGAAGCATTTCTTTAGATTCTGCGTCAAGCTGTTCTTTTAACATTTCTGAACAGGTTTCAATTTCATCTAAAACACTACGATACTCACGATAAACTACCATAATATCTTCTAATTCTGCGTGAGCTTTAGCATATTTTTGAAAGCTTGCTTGATCACTAATAATCTCTGGATCACTTAATTTTTTAGTTAAGTCCTGGTAAGTTTCTTCAAGTTGTACCAGTTTGTCTAACATAATTTTCTCTCCTCATATCATTCAAAATCAGACAGAAGCAGTTTTAGGAAACTGCTTAACCTTTTTTTCTTCATGGTGAGCCGCATCCATTTCTACAACTGCCTTTAACGCTTCGATAGCTACTTCGATTTGATCGCCATCCGGTTCTCTAGTTGTTAAATACTGCAGTGCTTTACCAGGTGCTGCAATCCATTTAAAAATTGGATGACAGTCGTCTTGACCGGCCTTCCGAATGATCTCATAGGATAGACCTGCCACTATTGGCAAAATAGCTAAGTGCAATCCAACCCTTAATAAGAAGGGTGGTCTGCCAAAGAAAGTAAAAATAAAAGCACTCATAAATAAAACAATCAACATAAAGTTTGTACCACAACGAGCATGAATTGGAGAATGCTTCTGCACATTTTCTACCGTTAGTTCTTCCCCGGCTTCATAACAGTTAATCGCCTTGTGTTCAGCACCATGATACTGAAATACTCTTCTTATATCTTTCATAAAAGATATCCCAATAATATAAAGTATAAAAAAGCCTATTTTTATAGCGCCTTCCAACAAGTTTAAAACAAAGTCATTAGTAATCAACTCTTGAATATTACGAATAATAAATGCTGGCAACATAATAAATAAACCAACAGTTAATAGAAAAGCAAAGGCAATTGTTAACACCAAATCCTTAGTAGTCAACTCTTCCTCTTCCTCTTCCGCAAATTGATTAGCAGAATAGGTTAAGCTCCTCATACCCATCACTAAAGATTCAATTAATGCAACTGAACCGCGAATAAGCGGTTTGCCTAAAATTGGATATTTACTGGTAATGGACTGAACGTCACCATGTTTAAGAGTTACTTCACTATTTGTTTTTCGCACAGCAATAGCCCAGTAACGCTTGCCCCGCATCATAACACCTTCAATAACTGCTTGCCCGCCATAATAAAATTTATTGCTCACTAACTACACTCCCCTTCATTAATTCCACAACTTCTCTAGCATAGACAGTAGGTATAATCAAAACCAAGGTATCACCAGGGTATATTAGATCATCTCCCTTGGGAACAAAGGTGCCTTTGTCACCACGGATCACAGATAGAACACTACTATTAAAATTCTCTCTTAAACCTGATTTAGATAACGGTTGATAAGCTAAAGGTGATTTTTCTCCCACTAACATTTTAATGGCTGCCATATTATCATCAGTATGCAATACATTTTTAAAAGGTTGAAGGTAGAGTGGTAATTCATAGGCTGAGCTAGTTAAAGAACGATAACCCCGCGGCAAAAACAATCTAGTAAAGACACCAAGACTAAAACCACAAATACAACCCATAAACAAGGCAGTAAAAGTAGCATAAGTAATCGTCAAGACTGTTCCACCTATATCCGAAATCAAATTCGGAGAAAAAGCTGGTATTTTAATAATTTGCTCATAAACCGACAGTGCCGATAGAATTCCCACATAACTCGAAATGTTGCCTTTAACTTGAACGGCTGCGTGATATCCCAAACCAATAGATAATACCGCACCGATAAAGGGGGAGACTCCTACTTGAACTAAACCGCCAAAAACTAAACCAATAATAATGCCTTTACTTAACGTAACAATTGTACCACTAATCCGTGGCAAAATCACTTCCAGTAAATCAATCCAATATTTAAACTTCAAGGAAAACTTAGGCATTGCAACAGATAAATCGAAGAGTAGTAAAGCAACAAAAATCGCTACAAAGGATGAGGTCAAGCCAGGTATCCCTCTTACCAAATAATAGGCTGTCCCAACTGCGAAAGAGCGAGCAATAATAATAAATCGAATAGTCCATTTATTAGGTTTCATACCAAAATCACTCTTTTCTTCATAAATGAAGATTTTTCCTGCCAGACTCAAGGAATTTCCCATTTAGTTAATCGATTAGCAATATTCTTTTTTAGCTCAACCTGTAGTATTACTCCATCCTCTCTGTATTCTTCTGTCATGATATTACCTTGATCATAAACAACTGAAGCTTCCGCTAATTTGTTAAAAGGAAAGAAATAGCGGTTTACTACGTACTGTTCTTGGAAAAACTGAAGCACCTTTTGTGTTAGTTCCTCCAAGTTCTCCCCGGTTAAAGCTGCGATCTTTACATCAGTGGATGATACGAAAAATTCATTTACCTGATCTATTTTATTATAAACGTTTATCACCGGAGAGTCACACCCAATTTCTCGCAATACTTCTTCTACAGCAACTTTTTGCTGATCACATTGAGGATGACTAGCATCAATTACATGTAAAACTAAATCAGCATGCAGAACTTCCTCTAAAGTTGCTCGAAAAGCAGCTACTAATGTATGAGGCAGTTTCCGAATAAATCCTACAGTATCGCTTAAATAAACCCACTGGTTTTCTGATAAATGCCATCGCCGTATTAAAGGATCCAACGTAGCAAAAAGTTGATCCGCTGCAAAGGTCTGTTCACCTGTTAAAGCCGTTAGCAAAGTGGATTTCCCAGCATTTGTATAGCCAACCAAAGCAACTAAAGGTACATCATTACGCAAACGCGAAACTCTTTGCGTATCCCGAACTTTCTGTACTAAATCAATTTCAGCTTGTAAATCAGCAATCCGCTTGCGAATTCGTCGGCGATCCGTCTCCAGCTTGGTTTCTCCTGGACCACGCGTGCCAATTCCACCGCCAAGTCGGGATAAGGCTTCACCCTTACCAGTAAGTCTAGGTAACAAATAACGAAGTTGAGCTAATTCTACTTGAATTTTCCCTTCCTTTGATTGAGCTCGGCGGGCAAAAATATCTAATATTAGTTGAGTCCGATCTAGTACCGGTACATCTAGCAGTTCTGATAAATTTCCCGACTGAGCCGGACTAAGTTCTTCGTCAAAAATAACCACATCATCATCACCAGACAATAAACCCTTAACTTCTTCTACTTTACCAATTCCAATTAAAGTAGCCACCTCTGGCTTACTTCTTTTTTGAATTACTTGATCTACAACTTCCAAACCGGCGTCCTCTGCCAGTTCAGCTAATTCAGCCAAATTGTCTTGTATTTCTCGATCAGTTTCATTAGGCCTTTGCAGAGCAACTAAAATTGCTTTCTTCATAAAAAGCCTCCTTTAAGTCCTTATTTATAATAATTATTGATTAATAAGAAAAAACCTGCCGGAAGGTGGCAAGGTTTCAGTGTCCGTCTCCATTATTAGGCACCATATATTCTTCCATATTCCTATCTATAGTAATACTATCACCATCATAAAGGGTGATCAAGCCTTCCTTATGCAGAAGTGAAACCACTTCAAACAGGGAATCTTTTTGTGATGATGGCAGATTTCTAACAAACTCATTAATTTCCTCAGGCGACACATTGTTTTCAAATCGCACCCCGCCATATTTGAGATATTTCTTACCCATTGATTATCATCCTCCTTTTATCCACTAGTTTTACCGGAAAAGGATTTTTGATACTGAGCGGGAAATCTTTCTTATTGGGAGAGGATGTTTATGCGAACAATTCTTCATCTGGATATGGATGCGTTTTTTGCTGCCGTAGAACAACATGATAATCCTGAATATCGTAACAAACCATTAATCATTGGTGGTAGAAAAGATAGCCCTAGAGGAGTGGTCTCTACTTGTTCTTACGAAGCACGAAAATACGGAATCCATAGTGCAATGCCTTTAAAAAGAGCCGTATCCCTCTGTCCTCATGGAATCTTCATTCCAGGTCGAATGACACGTTATCAGGAGGTTTCTCAACAAATCTTTGCCATCTTACCTGAGTTTTCGCCTTTGGTTGAACCATTATCTATTGATGAAGCTTTTCTAGACATGACAGGCTGTGAACATTTTTATAAAGATTTATATGATATGGGCATGACTATTAAAAAGGCCATAAAAATTAAAACTGGGCTAACTGCATCAATCGGGATTGCCCCAAATAAATTTTTAGCCAAACTAGCATCTGACTGGAACAAGCCCGATGGCTTAACCATTATTAGACCAGAACAAATTGATGAATTTTTATTGCAAGTTCCCTTAGGCAAACTCTGGGGTGTCGGTGACAAAACAAAACAGATTTTACGCCAAAACAGGATTAATTCCATGCAAGAATTAAGGCAACAGTCTTTAGATAATTTAATTAAAATCCTAGGCAATAGTTTAGGCAATCATTTGTATCAATTATGTCGCGGAATTGATCATCGCCAAGTAGAACCAGAAGCACCTGTAAAATCAATTAGCCAGGAAATAACATTCGAAAAAGATTCAAAAGACTTAGAATTTCTAAAAAGCCAACTGGCAGTAATGGCAGAAAAAGTAGGCTTTCGTTTGCGACAACAAAAGCTTTATGCCCGAACAGTAAATATTAAAGTTAGATTTTCTGATTTTAAAACTATTACTCGTTCCCATACCTTAGAGTACACTATTAGTGATAACGACTCGATTTTTAATATTGGTTGGAACTTATTTTTGCAAATCCCTTTGGCTCCGATTCGTCTCTTAGGCATTGGGGTTAGCAATCTATCCGTTAATCAACAGCTGTCCCTGTTTGACAATACTGTGGAAACCAACAAACTAGCCGAAGTTTTAGATAAAATAAACACTCGCTATCAAAATATAGCTATTACCAAAGGACGGACATTATTCAATAAAGATGAGCAATAAAATACCCGGCAGTGTGCCGGGTACAATTGACTCTAGGCTTTTTTACGTTCAGAAGGTTCAGCTTTTGGATATGGATAGCGTTGCTGTTCAAATTCGTTCCGAATTTCTTTATTAAGAATCCGGAGATAGGTTCCTTTCATACCAAGTGAACGAGACTCAACTACGTTTGCAGATGCCAATTTCCTTAAAGCATTAACAATTACTGAACGTGTAATTCCAGCATTATCAGCAATACGGCTAGCTACTAATAAACCTTCATCGCCATCTAACTCATCAAAAATATGTTGCATAGCTAGTATTTCAGAGTATGATAGACTTTTTATGGCAGAGCGAGCTAAACGAACTTCTTGCGCTTCATCTTCTTCTTCACCATCAATAGCATTAGCAATGATTATTCCAATGGTAGTAGCTGCAAATTCAGCAATAGTTAAATCATCATTGTTATAACCAATACCTTGACCAGCAAAAACCAAAGAACCTACACGACGACTAGCACCAATTACAGGAGCTGCCAATAATTTTTCCCCACTAGGACCATCTAATTCTCCTGTAGCACCTAGTTTTAATAAGGAATTATTTAAGTTACTTGGTAATTTTCCACTAGAAATCCATTCGCTATCAAATTCAGTTGATTCAAGACTCCCTGCTAGAGCATGTCCCAATAGCTCGCCATTTTTATCAGCTAAGTAAACGGAAATGTTATCAGCCATTGCATTCCTTAAAGCAACACATAGATCCGAAAATTCGACTGCATTACCCTCATGTTGCAACAATTGGATAAACTCCCTTAATCTCTTTAACACCCTACTCCTCCCTTTCTTTTTCTGAATTTAAATATTTAAACTGAATATTTATATCCTAATCAAAATTATATAGATGGAAGAAACTGCTGTCAACTGTGTATTATGACATTTAACAAAAACACAAATAATTTGTCAATATCCTACATCGTGCCAATTTCTGACAATATCTTACAAAATCCAAGGTTACACAAATAACATACAGTATAATTTAAAGTAAGTCAATAAATTTCTTTCAATTATTTATAAAAATTCAGTGCACCTATTTACTTTCTAATATTTCATTAATATCAATAAAAAAAGTTAACCAAATTCATTGGTTAACTTACAAGAAATAATTATTTACGATTAAAAACTGTACCTGCGAAATAATCGCCTAGATACGGAAACAAATTATAAAGCTTACTTCCTAGCTCCATTACGAAAGGCAAATTGACTTCTCGCTTCTTGTTTCTCATAGCTTGAACAACTTTTTTCGCTACATACTCTGGTTCTAAAACAAAGTGCTGAACACTTTTTAAATAATTACCAGATTGATCAGCTCGAGCGAAAAAATTAGTCCGAATAGGCCCAGGATTGACGGTCGTAACTTGAATATTGTGTGGCTTTAATTCCAAACGCAAAGCATTAGAAAATCCTAAAACAGCAAATTTAGTTGCAGAATAGATCGAGGACTTAGGTGTAGCCATTTTCCCACCTTGGGATGAAACATTAATAATCTGACCGCTGCCTTGAGTAATCATTTTTTCAGCTACTAGTTGGGTTAAGTGAATTAATCCTAAAACATTGACCTGAAACATTTCCTCAGCTACAGCTAACTCAAATTCAATCAACCTTTTAAATAAACCAAAACCAGCATTATTAACTAAAATATCAATTCTACCATAAGCATCGTAGACCTGTGCAATAACCTGTTGTACTTGCTCTTGATTTGCCACATCTAACTGATAACTAGCAACATTACCACTATTATAAGGAACACACCTCTTTGCTACTTTCTCCAGCCGCTCTCGATTTCTGGCAGTAATTATCAGAGTAGCACCCTGTAAGGCCGCTTGATAAGCAATTTCCGCTCCTAAACCACTAGATGCGCCCGTAATTAAGATAATCCGATCTTTTAAGAACTGTTTACCCATATCTCACCTCTGCCTCGCAAGATACTCCTCCCTTGTTAAGGAATAACAAAGAGTATCCATAATAGCACCATCATATAGCATATTTGCTTTTCTTAAAGTCCCTTCATATACAAATCCAAGTTTTTGAATCACTCTTTTTGACCGAACATTAAATGGATAGTGATAGACAGAAAGCACTGCAAGTTTTAGTTCTTCAAAGGCATAACGGAGCACTGCCTGACAGGCTTCGGGCATTAAACCCTGTCCCCAGTAGTCCTCAGAAAGCACATACCCTAAAGCGCGTGCATTAGCATGACCAACATTTCGTTTTCTATCTGGATGTAATCCAATGCTACCAATTACCTTACCTGTTGCTGTATAGCAAATAGCCCAGCTTTCTTGTTCTTCTATAAAAAGCTTGATAATCTCTCGTGATTCCTCAATGCTAGCATGAGGTTTCCAACCTGCAGCCGGTCCAACTTGAGAACTTTTTGCATACTCATATAGATCAGCAGCATCTGATAATTGCCACGCTCTTAACAGCAATCTTTTAGTTTGCAGTGTTTTCATAGCCTACCCTCCTACTCAGTTTGATGCTAAATATTAAAATGAACCTTTTACAACGAAATGCCAGACCCGTTCACCTTCACGGTTAAATCCGATACCAATACCTGGATTAATTCCAATTGTTGCTAGGCCTAAATCTAGCTTGATTTCCTGATACAACTCAATTCCGCCTGCCAGTTGATAGTCATGGCCCTTGGAAATTGCTGAGTCAACAAAGAGACTGGTCCATAAATCCTCAAAATATAGAAAACTAAACCCATCGCGAATTCGAATTACTGGCAGCGAATATTCTGCAGTATACACACCACCAATTCTAGCATTCAAAGGATTCTTATACCCTCTTAATTTAGGAA
The DNA here is from genome assembly GCA_012521185.1 of Bacillota bacterium. GTDB lineage: Bacteria > Bacillota > Limnochordia > Darwinibacteriales > DTU012 > JAAYMV01. The sequence continues at coordinate 6,858 of JAAYMV010000030.1, read as the reverse complement.
AAACATCCTTAGGATTATCAGGATCATAGATTCCAGTCACTGACAGAACTAGCTCACTATTATTGAAATACTTATTAATATCAAGGCTGCCGTATATTCCAAATCGTTCATTATTATCGACACCACTATAAATCGGGAACTGTAAACTTACTGTGCTTGACAATCCTGGAAAACGAAAGCCTAAAACACCATATGGAGTTAACTGCAACTCATCTAAAGCACTATAAGTGAGTTTCGAACCTAAAACTAAATCAGAAAGCCCTGGTGCTAAACGATTAACAAAAGGATAATTCAGATCTAAGGACAATAAACTTTCAAGGTAATTGGAAAAACCCAATTTTATATTTAAAGGTGGATATAGATTAAGATCAAAGGCAGTTTCAAAGTACCACCGATCATAATCCACACTATAGATAAGTGCTGTCTGATAAATAGGAACTTTTCCTAAAGCGTCTCCCCCAAGGAACGAGATGGATAGCAATAATTCTTCTCCTTCTTGTTCAGGAATAGCATACGAAGGCAACATTACTTTAGGCGCAAGAGTTTTGATATTATCTAAAGCATCCCCTTTTGTTACTTGTACTCCCTTAAGGTTCCATTTCGGCCAGTTTTCTTCAGGGTATTCCGCTATTTGATACCTAGTAAACTCAGCATTTTTTCGATATACATCATAACCATAAGAGTTTAAGCCAAGAAAATATAATTGATTATTGTCGGCATCAAATACAGGATTTTTAGCAAAATTACCCTTAGTCATTTTATATAGCTGTCCTGATTGTAAGTCATAACAATAAGCAGCATAGGTTGATTCATAATTAGCGTGAAAAAATAATTTCTGATTGCTTAGGCTAATGCCATATTCAGCATAAGGAGTCAAAAGAATTGGCTCTAAACCACCGGTATTTATATTAAAGTGATATAAATCAGTATTTCTTCTTTCTGTCCGAGCAGCCATAATGATTTGATGTTCATCAATAGCAATTTCATCAATTAAATAGTTTACTTTTTTGATTAGCTTTTGACCATGTTCAAGAGAGACAAGATAGATTTCAGAACCAAACTGATCCCTTGTAGCCTGAGCATAAAGCAAATCACCGTTCGGTAAAATGTCGTAAGCTCGAATAGGAGCAGTTAGTACTAACTGTTCTTTTCCCGATTGTAAATCAATTGCTCGAAGCTGAACCGTATAACCATACCCCATGTACCGTTCATTAGCATAACCGGGCACTTGTTCAAAAATTCCATAATAAAGTTTGTTGTCATGCTCCCGTAAAGGCAATGCAAAACTTGAAGTAGTTGCTCGCAACACCTTTTCTAATTGGGTAACTAAGTCTCTTTCAACAATCTGGATTTGATAATAAACTTTGCCAGCGCCTACTTTAACGGGGCGAATAGCTTGATAATATAATTTCCTAGTCTGAGTATCGCTTTTTAATAAGGGACTTGTAATGTCCCAGCCTCGCCTAGTAACTTGCATACCATCTATAGAATAGTTGTTAAATCGTTCTATTTCATAAGCCTGCCAATCTGACCACAATTCTTTAAAGTTCTTGCCAAAAACAAGTCGGGCGTTACTATTTAAAGAAAATAAAGAAGAACCTTGAACATTAATAAATTCAGTTAATTTTGCCTCTCCATAGGTCTTTGCTAAATAATTAATAAAGGTTGAACCGTATGTATAAATGCCATCCTGTTGGAACTCATGTGGTGCAAAAGTGGCCTCAAGGATAGTAGGAAAACGACCATCAGCTACACGAGCACCAATGTAGGCATCATAAGCACCATCATTTAGCCTACCTTGATAATTCCAAAGGCGGGATTCACTATAAACTGCTAAACCCTCGATCATCCACAAAGGAACAAAATTATTAGGAGACATAATATCGCCAAAGATTGAAGTCAAAAGACTATGGACACCTGAAGCATTAGTCATTTGTAAAATATGAGTGTATTCATGCACCGCAACTAAAGAATTCCAATCTTCTATTGTTCCAATCATTCCTGCCTCAGGCGGATACCAAAATAATTGAATCCAATTTAAAGCAGAATTAGCATAACCATTAGTTAATACACCTGTATCATTGATCACGATCGGCATATTTTTACGACTGTTGCCAGTAAATTCTTCTACTGCCGGACGATAGTGTTCCAAGATTTGGAGCACCTGGTAAGCATGTTCTTCCATTTCAGTTGGATAAAAAATAGTGAAGCTTTCGGTTTTCATTGTTTCCCATTTAGCCGCACTAACGCCATTGCCAACAATAATTAATAGTAAGACCAAAAAGACAAGAGCAATAGGTTTACGCAAGATAATCAGCTCCTTTTAAAAAGCCGTCCTCTAGAGCACTAAATTATAGTACTAGCTAGCGGACGCTTCCCCATTATAGTTTCATATTCATTACTTCTCTAACTTCTTCTAAAGTTTGGATTGCTTCTTCTCTTGCAGCAGCTACTCCATCTCGCAGAACTTGTTCAATCAAATCCATATTCTTCTCTAACTCTTTTCGTTTTGTTCTCAATGGTCGCAGGTATTCATTCATTGCTTCGGTGAGATACTGTTTTAACTTACCTGCACCGCCATCTCCAATTTGTTCTGCAATTACTTCAGGATTTTTCCCTGTAGCTAGCGAAGCCATCAATAATAAGTTGGCTACTTCAGGACGATTTTCTGGGTCATAGGTGATAGTACGTTCAGAGTCTGTTTTAGCTCTCTTAATTAAATATGCTGTTTCATCTTCATCAGCACTCAGCATAATCGCATTATTCCTACTCTTACTCATTTTTTGCGAGCCATCCAATCCTAGAATAATTGGCGCTTCACTTAGTAACGGCTGCGGCTCTGGAAAAACTGGCTGTTTTTTAGCAAAACGATCATTAAAACGTCGAGCAATGGTTCTAGTTAATTCCAAATGTGGCAGCTGATCTTTACCAACAGGCACCACATTACCTTTACAGAAGAGAATATCTGCTGCTTGATGCACTGGATAAGTATACATGCCAGCATTTACACGTTTTTGTCCAGAAGCCTGAATTTCTTCTTTGACAGTAGGGTTACGATCTAATTCAGCATTAGTTACTAAAGTTAAAAATGGAATCATCAATTGATTCAGTTCTGGCACATGACTGTGGGGAAAAATAAAAGTTTTTCCATCAAAAGGATCAATGCCAGCTGCTAAATAATCGATGGTTAGTTGCCTAACGTTTTCTGCAATATTCTCAAAAGTGTCCCGATCTGTTAAAACTTGATAATCAGCAATCACAATATAAGTTGGCACTCCTAGTTTATGGAGCCGAACTCTATTCTGGAGTGAGCCAAATAAGTGGCCAATGTGTAAGCGTCCTGTTGGACGGTCTCCAGTCAGTACTTTATAGTTTTGTGGATTTTTCTGCAAATCTTGCTCAAGTTGTTTGCTTCTAGCAAGAGTTGCTTCAAATGTCCCGTAATCCAATTGGGCTTCAGTAGTCATAATTCTTACATCCTTTCTCAACTTGTTCGATTGCTAATAATCCTAACTTACACTAAATTGCCGAAAATGTCTAGTTCAATTCCAGATATTCATCCCATTCCTCAAGCAAAATTTAATCCGGGTATTCATATCTTCAAGGGCTTGTTCTGGGGTAGTCTTCCCAGCAATCAAATTGGCAAAAACTTGGTCTAAGCCATTATAAGATAAGTAGGATTCAAGCCAGCTAAGAACCTGCCAGTTTTCTGCCATTTCTTTATAATAATGATAAATTTCTTCAACAAAACACCAAACAGTCAATCTATTTGCTTTAATTTTTCCTGAGTATTCTGACTATCTAGATTTGACATTTAACTTCAAATACCTGCTTAATACATTACAAAAAGAGCTTCCTAGTTAGGAAACTCTTTTTGATCATAAGCTTGCCAAAATAGTTCTTCTAGCTCAGTTACTAAAGGCATTCTTGGATTACTAATAGTGCATTGGTCAGCAAATGCCTGATACGCTAGACTGCTAACATCCTTAGCAAACTGTTTCTTATCCACACCACATTCTTGAATAGTTGTTGGCAGATTTAATTCTTCCATCAACTGATAAATCTGCTTAATCAAGCTGGCTATTCCTTCATCAACAGTTGCAGCAGGTAAACCTAAAATTGCAGCTATTTTCCGATAACGTTCAGGGGCTTGGTAAGTGTTATATTTCGGATAATATGCTAATTTAGTTGGATTACCACTATTATATTTAATTACATGTGGTAATAGGATTGCATTTGCTCTACCATGAGCAATATGATATTTGCCACCTAAAGCATGAGCCATACTGTGATTAATACCTAAGAAGGCATTGGTAAACGCCATTCCGGCCATGCAGGAAGCATTATGCACCTTTTCACGTGCCAATTTATTACTGCCATCATCATACGCTTGAGGTAAATATTCAAATATTAACTCAATGGCTTTTAGGGCAAGGGCGTCAGTGTAGTCAGATGCCATTGTTGAAACATAAGCCTCAATCGCATGGACTAAGACATCAAGACCGGTATCAGCTGTTACCGACTGGGGCACTGTCATTACAAAATCAGGATCAATGATGGCTACTTCAGGTGTTAAAGAATAATCAGCTAATGGATACTTTACACCTGTTTTTTTATCTGTTATAACACTAAAAGCTGTTACCTCAGAACCAGTACCACTAGTTGTTGGAATAGCTATAAATTCGGCTTTTTTACCTAATTCAGGGAATCGATAAACCCGTTTGCGAATATCGAGGAACTTTAATTTTAATCCTTCAAAGGTTGCTGTTGGGTCTTCATAGAAAATCCACATGCCTTTAGCAGCATCAATCGGTGAACCACCACCTAAGGCAATAATGATATCTGGTTGAAATGTATTGAAAAGCCGTAAACCATTTTCCACTGTTTCTACCGATGGATCTGGCTCTACTTCATCAAAGATTCGATACTCAATATTGGCTTGTTCTAACCAGCGAGTAGCCTTTTCTACATAACCTAATTTAACCATCATTTTATCAGTAACAATTACCGCTCTTTCACCATGTAATTGTGCTAAATATCTAATTGAACCAGGTTCAAAGAAAATCCGCGGGGGCACCCTAAACCAACGCTCATCTATTTTTCGATTTGCCTGTCGCTTAATATTTAATAAGTTACGAATTCCTACATTATCAGTGGTAGAGTTACGCCCATTACTACCACAGCCTAAAGTGAATGACGGCGGTAGATAATTATAACTATCCCCAACGCCACCTAAAGCACTAGGTGAATTAACTAGAATTCGCCCACATTGAAGTCGGTGACTAAACTCGGCAATTACTTCTTGGTTATTACTATGAATGGCTGCAGAATGTCCAAGACCACCAAACTCAGTAATCTCAATAGCTAATTTTATACCTTCTTTGCTATCGGCAACAGTATAAAATGCTAAAATTGGACTTAATTTTTCTTGGGATAACGGATATTTTACTCCGACACCTGTTTGTGGTGCAATTAGGATTTTCGTTCCTTCTGGAACTGAAATGCCCGCCATTTCAGCAATTTTGTACGCTGGTTGACCAACAACTGCCGGATTCATTGAGCCACGCAATTCATCAATAGCCACTTTGGCTAATTTCTTACACTCACTTTCATTTAAGAAATAGCCTTGATGTTTTACAAATTCTGCCTTAACTGCTGCGGCAATGGCTTGATCAACTATTACAGCTTGTTCGGAGGCACAAATTGTTCCATTATCAAATGTTTTGCTTAATACAATATCGTGTACAGCCTGTGCAATGTCAGCAGTCATTTCAATGTATGCAGGAACATTACCTGGTCCAACGCCTAAAGCTGGTTTTCCACAGCTGTATGCTGCTTGAACCATACCTGCTCCACCAGTAGCTAATATTAAATCTACTGCTTCATGTCGCAATAATTGATTAGTTGCCTCAATAGAAGGCTCCTCAATCCATCCGATACAACCCTCAGGAGCTCCGGCCTCCAGCGCTGCTTTATACAAAATCTTCGCTGTTGCAATGCTGCATTTTAACGCCCGAGGATGAAAACTAAAGATGATTGGATTACGAGTTTTCAAAGAGATTAATGTTTTAAAGATTGTTGTTGATGTAGGATTTGTTACTGGCACAATACCAGCTATAACACCGATTGGTTCAGCAATCTCAGTAATGCCTAATTGGTTATCTTCGGTGATTACTCCAACTGTCTTCTGATCCCGAATATGATTATATACATACTCTGAGCCCACAAGATTTTTAATAACTTTATCTTCAAAAAGTCCCATTTCAGTTTCTAAGTAAGCTTCTTTAGCTAAAATTAAATGATGTTCTACAGCGGCTAATGCGACCGCGGAAACAATTTTATCGACTGCTTCCTGTGTGTATCTTCTAAAGGCCTGTTTTGCCTGAGTAGCCTGCTTAGTTAGCTGACTAATTTGACAAATGCTTTTGGGTTGAATCAAATCCTTAGCAATCGCCATTCTCAATTCCCCCTATCAAGTTCGTGAAATTTTTAACGTATCGTGTGTGAAAATAATAACAATCTTTAGGGGAGCTGTCAAGAGCTCTGATGTTAAATGATTGTAAGGCATACCACTGCCTTTACTTTTAATCATCTACATGGCATCAGAAACTATAATGTAAACTTTGGTTTCGTACCTTTACCACAAGCCCAAGCATTTTTAGATGATTTATTTAATCAATAGCATTAAAAATCCACACTACTTAGTGTGGATTTTTTGCTTTTTATACTAACCTATCAACTTGTTTCTGATAAATAAAATTATATTAGCTGATACACCTATGGAATGTAGATACTGTTCTGCACTACTAGACTTGTTTCTCAAATAAATCAGGAATTCTTCCATCAAGTCAGGATCTG
>JAAYMV010000029.1 GCA_012521185.1 Bacillota bacterium | reverse complement strand
CTTTGGTAATAAGTAGAGGCCACCGCTTCTCACCTTGTAACGCCATAGTTCACAAGGTTATGAAATCCAGTATCTGAGAAAGATTGTTTTGTATAACAATCTTTCATAGTTATTGTGTTTACAAGCGAAGGAGGAACAATATGCAGCGTCAAGGCGGTTTATCGCTATTAATTATTTTGTTTTTATCCATAATTACTATTAATATCACTGCAGTAGCTAGGACTAATTATCATACCAATTATATTACTGAATATTACGATCATAATACTCAACATAAAGTAATTTTTAGTCCACTTCTAGATACTACAACTCTATTTGGAAAAATGACTCGCAATAGTTTAGGCTACCCTATATCAAGCTTTTCTCTAACACCTTTACTAGGCTTTGATATTAAACAGTTTACTAATATTCCAGATCGAGAAGTAATCGAACAAGAAGCGAACATATATGCAAGGCTGTATCCAAATCTTAGTTATCCCGAATTAAATAGAATCCTAGCTCGCCAGCTTCATCCTGGAATCTTTACTTATGTGAATTATGGTACCGAACTTTTACTAATACCAAAAATTGGAACAGGATTTATGATTCCCTTTTCTAAGGAACCCGACAATGTAGCATACTATCATTTGGGAGTACAATTTCCCTTAGTCATTCAAAGTGGTTTCCAATTCGCTTTTTAAAGGCTGTTTCTTATAGAAACAGCCTTACTGATATTAATCACCAAAAGTAGCTTATGGCTAACTAATCGAGCGTGGAATAAACATTCTCAAAACCCTAAGTTTTTTCAAAATCCAACTTCCTTTAGCCGTTTCAGATAAGTATTGCCAGAAGGATGACAACCAGAATAGAAGCTAAAGATGGCGTAAAAAAGCCTCCGGTGCATTTAGAAAATCTTTCGTTAGATTCACATGCTCAAGCTCGGTATACTGACAGGTTCGCACTGGAGACTCATCAAAACTATATATTGTAGCATTAGGAAAAGCTAATAACATTGGTGAGTGGGTGGCAATGATAAACTGACAATCTGCTTCGGCCATTTGTTTTATAATAGAAATTAATGCTAATTGCCTTTGGGGTGAAAAAGGTGTCTCAGGCTCATCTAAAAGATATATCCCACCCGGAACTATCCTCTGATTTAGGACATGCAAAATTCCTTCTCCATGAGAATAGGCCTGTAAATCTTCTCCATATTTTTCGATTAATGCTTGTCTTTGACCTAAAACACTACCACGAGCTAATTGTAAACCATACCCTGTTAAATACTCTTCGAAGGCTTTTGCTTCTTCAGCTAATTCTTTGGTCAATTTTTTGATTCGTCTAGTAAAATTAAAAAAGTCTTCCGAACGCATGAAAAAACCACGTGTAGTCCTTCGATTCCAGACTAATTTCAAATGTTGTCCAAGCTTACGGATATCTCCAAGAGTTTCATCATATGCAATGGCTTCTCCACCAATAGCTGGAAGATTAATCCCTGCTGCAATTGCTTCTAATAATGTAGACTTTCCTGAACCATTCTCACCTACGAAAAAAGTTACTGGCGTAGGAAAATCCATAGTATCTTTTACCAAGCTATTAGCAACATTAAAAGGATAGCTTAGGTCATTATTACTTTTAAGGCTAATCGATCTAAGATAAATCACACACATCATCCTGTCAAATATGTCTTTAAATAAATGTTTCTATTCTGAGTAACTCATTTCCTGTTATCCAATTATCTGATGCACCAAAAAGGAGACTCCATAAGGAATCTCCTTTACATAGTTTTAATTTCTCATTAAGCATATGGGACAAAGCCGAAGGCCTTAAACTGCTTATATCTATCAAACGCTAAAATACAAGTCCAATGCTTCCTTGCTATCTCAAGTTCAGCTGAATAGCTGCCCCATTCCCAGGAAATATCCCAAACCCCCGTCATCAGTAATTTGCTCTAAATAAAACCGTTAGTTCTGCTGAACTAACGAACCTAACCTTTCACATAAAGGATGATCTGAACCCTCAATAAAATCTAACGGAAGTGGTTTGTATCCTTCGATCCAAGCAGAAACATCTCGGTCAATGCATTGTTCCGCTAGATCTAATATTTTGTTAGAAACCTCGGATAAAGAGTACTTTGTTTTTTGCTTAAAAATATCCTGATCAGGTTTAATTAACTTAATAAACTTCTGAAAATTATTAAGTTCATGCTTGTCCATTTCATCTTTAGACATTAAGTAACTAACCGCTTTTTCAATAGTATTCCAGCCAATTCTTTCAGCATTAATATTGCCGGATGACCAATGAATTAAAAATGCTACTAACTCCACACTAGAATTATATATCCATTGCTCCTGAACTCCTTCATACCAATGCCACCATGGAGCATGCGGGTAATCGTTATTCTCTGGTAGAACTGAATCCCACATACCAGTAGCATGATCATATGTGTTAATTAAATACTCAATCATTGCTTTAACTATTGGTTCATTACTATCGGCACCTATCTCAATAAGAACTTGTCCAGCTGCCCAGGTGGCCATCGGTGATGAACTAGGTAACCAGCAATCAGGTTCAATACCATGACCAAAACCACCATCGTCATTTTGATAAGCTTCTAACTGGTATAAAACATCTTCCTTGGTGCCATTGTAAAATTCAAATGGAAAACGAGCGCGTTCTAATACTCGTGCATTATCCATAATAAAAGCTGTTGCTTGGTTGAAGGCATCCTTATATATTTTTGTTTCCATAATAAGTTCCTCTCTTTCTGAACAGCAAACTAACTTAGGCACCATTATGTTAGAGGTAATCAGAGATATAAGGTTTTTTTCGAATTAGAATATTGTCTAGTAGCTGAATAGTCTTTTCATTCGCACTAATTCGTTGAAGATTATGTAACTCAGGTGCGCGTTTGTAACCTAATAATAATGTAGTTAAAGTACCTATAGATAATGAAGCCTCATAATTAGAAGGTTGGGAAACTAGGCGATGCTAAAGCTTGTAGATTTATAATCAAAGAAATCGTTAGCATAATCATAAAAATTAGCATTCTTTTCATTTTCAATCCTCCAACTTAAATAATCCTTTAGTCCCTAAATCAAAGTCTAGATACTATTGACCAAGATAATCTTCTAAAACTCTGTTCATAAATTGGGGCTTGCTCACTAACCGAGATACTTTCCATTAATTCACCTAAGTAATTGTACTCATAACTAACCCATTCTCCTTTTGGATAACTAATTTCTGTTTGTCTACCCATTACATCATATCGGTTGTCAAGGCTAAAGACTTGACCATCAATAATCTTATTTTCTCTTAAAGCACGGCCATAAGGATCTAGTCGGTAAAATCCATTAACATCAGCTGTTACTACTCAAATTAGAAACCATAGTTCATCCATAGTAGGCGATTTGATTATCATTAGTATCGCATTTAAACTCTTCTCCCTTGCCTTCTGGATGAGTTAGTTTAGTTTGTAGAATATAGACTCAGCTACTTAACAGCATAAAAATAGCGAACCAGTCTAAACTGCCTCGCTATACAAAAGTCTAACTTTTTGGGGTTACATCATATCTAGGACTATTAGTAATAATCGTACCAATTTCTCCTTTAATCGCTGCCTCAATGCCCTCTAAAGAAGTAATGATTGCTCGTTTTCCTGTATAGCGGACAAACTCGACTGCTGCTTGAACTTTTGGTGCCATGCTGCCAACGCCAAATTGCCCAGCTGCTAAATAACTTTCAGCTTCTTCAATGGTAATATGAGTCAAATCTACCTCATTTGGTTGACCATAATTTATCTTCGCATGAGCAACATCAGTTAAAATTACAAAGGCATCTACTTCTAACTCGCGTGCTAATAAAGAACCTGCTAAATCCTTATCTATTACCGCTTCTACACCAACAACTTGCTCACCCTTGGAGATTACTGGAATTCCACCGCCTCCAACAGCAATGGTTATTCCATTCTGGTCTAGTGTTTGCCGAATAATATCTAATTCCAAAATCTTTACAGGTCGTGGGGACGGCACCACTTTACGCCACCCGCGGTTACTATCTTGCATCCATGTTTCACCCTGGGTTATTTTTTCCTTCGCATATTCTTCATCAAAAAATGGACCAATCGGTTTAGTACTCTTACTAAAGGCAGGATCTACAGCATCTACTAAAACCCTAGTAAGAATAACGGGTGCATGCACTTCCAACCCCTTTAACCGAAATTGATTTTCCAAAACGCTTTGAATCATAAATCCGATCTGCCCTTGAGTTTGAGCCACACAAGAATAAAGAGGCTGCATAGGAAGAATATCATTTGCCCGCTGATTCTGAATAAGTAAGTTACCGACCTGTGGTCCATTGCCGTGAGTTATTGCCATCCGATAACCACTCATGTAAAGTTTTACTAACTTCCCACAAGAAATACTAATATTTTGCAGCTGTTCTTCATAAGTACCTTTTTGTCCAGGCTGCAAAATTGCATTACCGCCTAAAGCAATTAATATATTGCTCAATCTCTCCCACCTCGATCTCTGCTTCAACAATTTTTATTATATATTATACGATTTCCTAACTCAAACCACAAGAAAAAATTAAAAAAGCAATCATTTTACTGATTGCTTTCTTCTTCCGTAACTAACATGGGCAAAGCATAGGACTTGGCAATATTTAAACTCGCCCTCCACCACTCTTGTAAAGATTGCCCATATTCTGTTTCTCCAAGTCGTTCCCAAAACTTCCAGCGTATTTCAATATCCCCTTCTTCCAGATGAGTAGCCAGCTTAACCACAGCATCCTCTTCTGGTTCTTCCTCTAAATCAGCAAAGCATAATGGTGGAAATAATACACACCACCAATTATCTCCCTTACCCTCACCAATAACTACTCGCAGCGCCTGGTAATTGCCAGCGGGTAAAGTTAAGCCAGCATACGACCGATCAGGGAATGTAAAGTCACCTAATTCTAGTTTTACATCGTAATCATAACCACTTTGCTCAATCACTTCGCGAGCAGTATTTCTAATAAAATCCCAGTTGTCATTGATTAGCCTGATTGCTTGTTCTTTTTCCAATACTCCAGAAAAAAGACTATTAGCAGCCGCTAATATTTTATTACGTACTATCAATTTTAAGTCTTGGTCTGCTGGACTATTACTGTTAGCTAAAATATGTAGTCGAATAAGATTTGATGAGTCAAAAGCCTCTTGAGTTCGCTTAGACAAAAAACCTAAACTTAATCCCAAGCTTAATATAATACAAGCAATTATAATTCTTGTCCTAGTCACTTTGCACACCATTCTTAGTTCCTCCCCAATTAAGATGTTGCCATATAACGTCTTAAGTGTTTTAATGCCGCTTTTTCTAGGCGCGAAACTTGAGCTTGGGAAATACCAATTTCCTCAGCCACCTCCATTTGTGTTCGCCCATCAAAAAACCGCATGGTAAGAATCATTTGCTCACGCTCGTTTAACCTAGTCATGCCTTCTTTAATAGCGATTTCTTCCAGCCAATTACCATCCACATTGCTTTCATCACTGATTTGATCCATTACAAAGATTGGATCACCGCCATCATGGTAGATAGGTTCAAACAAAGAAATAGGCTCTTGTATCGCATCTAAAGCAAAGACTATTTCCTCAGCAGGAATTTGTAATACTTCTGCTATTTGTCCTATAGTAGGCTCTTTTGCGTGTTTATTTGCTAAAGCATCTCTAACTTGCAACGCTTTATAGGCAATATCTCGTAAAGAACGACTAACTCGAATAGGATTGTTATCACGTAAATAACGACGAATTTCTCCAATAATCATTGGTACAGCATATGTTGAGAACTTCACATTTTGACTTAAATCAAAATTGTCAATAGCCTTCATTAAACCAATACATCCTACTTGAAATAGATCATCAACATATTCTCCCCGATTGTTAAACCGTTGAATTACACTAAGTACTAAGCGAAGGTTTCCTTGAACCATTTCCTCACGAGCTTGACTATCGCCTTGGCTGACTCTAGCTAAAAGCTCGCGCATTTTTTTATTTGATAGTACCGGTAACTTTGAAGTATTAACGCCACAGATCTCAACCTTATTCATCAGGTTTTCCTCCTTACTTCACCTTCATCAACAGTATAGCCAGAATTAAACTGTTCTATTCTAAATATCCATAACTCGTAAAATCTAGTAGTGGTAATGAAGGAATTTCCTCAATACACCACTAATATGCATATAGTGAGTAAATAAAAGAAGGAGGAGTTTTATGCCTGGCTACATTATCTACATTGATGCCTTAATCATTAGATTGCTGGCAAACTTCGGTTTTGAATTCCTACTTTTATGGGCTACTGGGGAAATTACAAAGGTGCAGACAACCCGTGGCAAACTGCTGCTAGGCGCAACCATTGGTACTGCTCACTACTTCTTTTATTTACTAGCTAGTTATGGAATATTTCCTTATTATGGTTTCTTAAGATTCTTCCCAGTAATAGTATTTGTCTCTTTGCTTATGTTATTTGTTGCTTTTTATCCAGTATCTGTCTCCAAACGGTTGTTAAATCTGCTAGCCTATTTTTATGTTATAGGTTTTATTAGTGCTGGAGCTGGTATAGCCGCAAGCTATATTTTTGCTACACCAGCTAGACCGAGAAGTACTTTAGGTATGTTTATTGCTATGACTACGATTCTAGCCATTGGTGAACTTGGTTGGGGCATAATTCAAAAACGGATTTTCCAACATGTCTACCAAATTCCAATTCAGATTACAGTTAATGATCAGTCTATTACAATTACCGCTTTAGTAGACACGGGCAATAAACTGCGGGATCCTCTAACACATAATCCAGTAATCATTGTCGAACAGCAAGTTATTACTAATCTATTTGATTCAGATACAGCTAACTTATTTAATCAAGCAAATCTTGAGAATTTTAACCTAATTAACCCAGAGCTAGCTGTTCGTTTACGGGTGATTCCATTTAACACTATTGGCAAGGAAAACGGTATGCTAATAGGTTTTCGTCCTGATTCTGTTAGTATTAAAAACAATAACACCATTTATAATGTAAGAAACGTAATTGTTGCCGTTCATCAACAGCGATTAGATCCGGAAGGTAATTACCAAGCATTAATTCCACCTGAGATTTTAAGCGAAGTAACCTCTGCATCAAGACTAAGGGCAGTTCATGAAGGAGGTCCACAACATGCCACTTCCAGCCATTCTTAAGCTGAAACTTCGTCTAAGACTAGTTTTTATTAAATTGCTTAGTCGACTAAAAATAACTCCACCCATTTATTATGTAGGAAGTAGCGAAGTATTACCGCCTCCATTGACTGCTGATGAGGAATTCGAGCTCTTAGAAAGGTTAAAGCAAGGAGACTTAACCGTAAAATCCCCATTAATCGAGCGAAATCTCCGTTTAGTTGTATATATAGCAAGAAAATTTGAAAATACAGGTATACTGATCGAAGACTTAGTGTCCATTGGTACTATTGGTTTAATTAAAGCCGTTAACACCTTTGATCCTAGTAAAAATATTAAGCTGGCAACCTATGCTTCACGCTGTATAGAAAACGAGATATTAATGTACTTAAGACGAACCAGCAAAATTAAAGCTGAGGTTTCCTTTGACGAACCATTAAATACTGATTGGGATGGAAATGAACTAGTCTTAGCCGATGTGGTCGGTAGTGATAGTGATGTAGTAAAGTATATTGAGGAACAAGTGGATCGTAGTTTACTAATGATGGCTTTACAAAAATTGACCCCTAGAGAAAAAACCATCATGGAGTTAAGATTTGGGTTAAATAATCAGATTGAAAAAACCCAGCGCGAAGTAGCTAATATGTTAGGAATCTCTCAATCATATATCTCCCGCCTAGAGAAGAAAATCTTAAACAAACTTCGGCGAGAAATGAAGAAAATGGAATAAAAAAATCCCTAGTAGACTTAATAAACTACTAGGGATTAAATTTTTATACACAAACTTAGCGTTGTGTTTTGCGCAAAAAAGCAGGGATATCAAGTTCTTCATTAAATTGTCCTAACTCTAATTCATCCGCATCAACTGAATGACGTTTATTGTCAAAACCGGTAGCAATCACTGTTACCCGTATTTGATCTTGCAATGATTCATCAATTACAGCACCAAAGATAATCTCAGCATCAGCATCAGCAGCTTGCGCAATAATTTCAGCAGCTTCATTTACTTCAAATAAACCTAAGTTTGCACTACCGCTTAGGGATAAAAGAATTCCTTTGGCACCTTCAATAGAAGTTTCTAATAAAGGACTACAAATAGCCTGTTTAGCAGCTTGCACTGCCCGATCTTCACCAGAAGCTTGTCCAATGCCCATTAAAGCAGAACCTGCGTTAGTCATAATTGCTCTTACATCCGCAAAATCTAAGTTTATTAGGCCAGGAATAGCAATTAAATCAGAAATACCTTGAACACCTTGTCGTAAAACATCATCAGCAATTTTAAAAGCTTCGATCATTGAAGTCTTCTTCTCAACTACTTGCAATAAACGATCATTCGGGATGGTAATTAAAGTATCAACCTTGGCTTTTAACATCTCAATCCCTTTTTCTGCTTGAGCCATGCGACGGCGGCCTTCAAAAGTAAAAGGTTTGGTCACCACTCCTACAGTCAATGCACCTACTTCTTTAGCGACCTCAGCAACTACTGGGGCAGCACCTGTTCCAGTACCTCCACCCATACCAGCAGTCACAAATACCATATCAGCGCCTTCAAGAGCTTCACGAATTTCTTCTTTACTTTCTTCCGCGGAGCGTTGTCCAATTTCTGGGTTGGCTCCAGCACCTAATCCTTTAGTTAATTTTTCTCCTAACTGAATTTTTTGACTTGCCTCAGATAACATTAAAGCTTGAGCATCGGTGTTCAACGCCAAAAATTGTACCCCTTTTAATTCAGCTTGAATCATACGATTCACAGCATTGCTTCCGCCCCCACCCACACCTACTACTTTTATATTTGCATATTGACTACCATTAAGATCGAATTCGAACATAAGGATCTCCTTTCTCTACTTGCCTCAACAACTATGTACATGTTCACTTGTTTGG
>JAAYMV010000028.1 GCA_012521185.1 Bacillota bacterium | reverse complement strand
TTCTATGGTAAATCTTTGTGAACCCATTTCTAAAACTCCGTCTATTACCGTAAGAGTACCAGATGTATGGGAAATGCTCTCAGGATTATCCAGCATATCTGGCTCTTTTCTTATATTTGTGCCATTAGGAACCTTATCAAATGTTTCTTTAAAGAGTAAAGTCTCGACAGGTTCACTAGGTTCATTAGGTTCATTAGGTTCATTGATTTTGATGGTTATTGGGTTAGACTTAGCTTTGCCATAAGATGCAGTAACGGTAACTGATCCGCTTTTAAGAGCTGTTAAACTTACTTTCTTTCCTTTAGTATCACTCAGTTTGGCAATGGAGCTGTCACTTACTTCCCAAGTGATTTCTTTACCATCAAAGGCTACTTCCTTATTTTTCTCTTTAACTAGAGCTTCTAAAGATATGGATTCATTTAACTCAAGCTCCGTTTTAGCTGCTTTAATTTCGATGGTTGTTCCACTAGAAATAAAAGAAAAACAACCGGAGAATACCATTAAGAAGATTAGTAATGAGGCCAATACTAACTTTTTTCTCAAATTAGTCACTCCTTGTCTAGAGGTTCTCCCCCAACAAAATATTTTGATTAAAGTTTAAAACTAAAATAACTATAAAGAGAGGAACACGCCTACCTATTAGGATAGGCGTGTTTAGATTTATTAGAGATCAACAATGATAATCTCGTCGATAAAGAATCCTTCGGCATTTGTACTGCTGCCCTTTAGTGTAGGTCTAAATTGAATACTTTCAGTATTAGTGAATTCGGTATTTAATGGTATTGTCAATGTTATAAAATCACTGCTATCGACGGAATACTCGCCATATGCTCTATGGCCGCTTTCTCCAACTTTGCCACTAGTGGTATAACTGTTTCCTATATACAATACCAATCCGTCAACAGGTTCACCATTACCATTATCATTTTTTATAACTAGCTTGAGAACAGGGTTAGTGGCTTGTGCTAATCCAGGAATCGATAGTTCCATACGTCTGTGTTTTAGTTCTATAATTCCATCTGTGACTACTATGCCTGCACTAGCTTGAACAAAGCTGTCAGGATTATCCAGCATATCTGGCTCTTTTCTTATATCTGTACCATCAGGTACATTATTAAAAGTCTCTCTGAAAATCACACCATCTTCTCCTGGAGGTTCTTCCTCAACAATAGCAGCATTAAATGTATCAATTGCAGCTAATAGAGTTATAACAGCTTCATCTACTTCAGTTTGCGTAGCATCCACAGTATCACATATAACTTGAGCGGCAGCGATTGCATCTGCTAAAGCTGTATGAGCTTCTTCGGGAGCTTGACCAGGTTCGGTTCCTTGTGGCGTTGAATCTTTTAGGGCTTGCGCGTCTAGAATAGTGCTTTCTAAAACAGCTTTATCTACAGGGATATCATCTTGTTTCTCTTCTAATTGAAGAAGACGGATTTCATCAAAGTATACTGGTACAGGCTCACCTGAAAATCTAATAACAAACTCAAATAAATCATTCATGTTTTGTAGTTGGTCATCAGTAAAGTTGAGATCGTCTCTTAAGTTCACAACAATTTCGTTCCAACCGCTCACAAAATCAGAGCGTTTTAGGGTTAGGAGTGGAGCATCGTTTGGACAACCGATTACAATAGTTACATCCTCGTGTAATGATTCTATATTTTCAACATAGAACCAGGCTGCTAAATGGTCGTATTCAGTCCAATCTGTAATCCAATTTGGGTGGGATACTCGTACACGTAATGGGTATGGAGCACCAGTTGCTGCTAAATTAATACTTTCAGTACCAGTTTTTATAAATTCTTTATTTGTGTTTACTTCAACTGTTCCGCGCTTATCGTTAGTAGTAAAGTGTTCAATATTTCCTTCTACCGGGAATGGATGAACTTTAATTGGATCTTCTTTTGTGACAATTTCTGCATCAAAGTTAGTTATAGCCGCATTTAGGGTGGCAGTTGCCTGATCAACTGCATCTTGGTCAGCTTCATCATTGTCTCTAACTGCGACGGCTTCATTAACAGCATTTTGTAATGCGTTATGAGCATGAACAGGGGCTTCCCCTTGATAGATACCTACTGGAGTACTACTTAATAATCCATTAGCTTCGTTAATAGTTTGAATTAAATTATCCTTATTAACTTTGGACGGTTCTTCAGGGTCTTCATCTTTTTTAGCTTCTATAATCTTAATAGTAATTTCATCAGATAGTTTACCAGAACTAACTTTGATTACTACTTTGCCAGTAGCTTCTTTGCCGGCTTCAAAAGTAGCATTTACACCATCAGCACTT
>JAAYMV010000027.1 GCA_012521185.1 Bacillota bacterium | reverse complement strand
TGATACCTATGACTCGGTTTTCCAAAAGGCAGATCAAGCTTTGTATAAAGCGAAAAACAGTGGTAAATCACGGATAGTGGTTTACGCTGAATAAAGGAGTAGGGTAATGGCAAACAAACTTAAGCTGATGTTTCTATGCACAGGTAATTCCTGTCGTAGTCAAATGGCTGATGGCTTAGCCAAGAAAATTGGAGGAGATCGGTTTGAAGTTTATAGTGCAGGGGTGGAAGCTCATGGAATTAATCCAAGGGCAATTCAGATTATGGCAGAGCTCCATATCGACATTTCCAAAAATACTTCTGACATCATTGATCCTAATTTGTTGAATGAAATGGATTATGTGATAACTTTATGTGAGGATGCAGAAGAACGGTGTCCAACTATCCCTGTCCATGTTACCAAGTATCACTGGCCTTTTCCAGATCCAGCAAAATCCACAGGGACTGACGAAGAAATCATGGAAGAGTTTCGCACAGTTCGTGATGCTATTGCTAAGCGTTTGAAGGAGTTTTTGAACCAGATTGAGACCTCTACCACCCCAAGGTAGCGAACTTCAGCAAAGGGTAAATGCAATTGATAATGCATCTACCCTTTGTTATTTATATCTCTATATCATAGTAGAATTTTAAGATTTCTTTGTAGTTAAATCCTGCTTCTGCCATACCGAGAGCTCCGTATTGGCTCATGCCTACACCATGGCCCCAACCAGCTCCGTAAATGGTGAGCTCGTGTAGGATGTTATCGTGGTAAACAGGATAGAAAATAAATAAATTGCTTCTTAACCCGCCTAAACTGCTGCGAATCGCATCATTCCGCACTGTATAAGTACCATAGCTTCCAATCCATTGGATGGATTGGACACGGTAAGAATCAGCTACAGCAGTGATTTTGACATCAATCAGTTTACCAATAGAGGCAGGAGCAATTCGCTGCAAGTCTTCTCTAGTATAATGTCTGGTCCAGCGCAAAGTACTATAAAGCCTTCCGATATTAGAATAAACAGGTGGATCGATTCTTAGCCAGCGAGCTAGGCTATAAGTATCTTGTGGCAGTTTGTCACCATCGCTGCCAGACTGAAGATAATCACGGTGTCCACCCCATACATCTTTGCTAGATGAGCGAATTCCCCCATTATTAGCAGAGTAAACTGCATCAATTGGTCTTCCGTTATAAAGTAAAACTTCCCCACGGGTTTCTTGAACCGCTTGAGTAGTACGTGGATGTTCACGACTAACACCAGGATAGTTAGCTGATTGAACTGTGGCTAACAGATCGAAGCCGCGACTTTGATAACGTCCTCGGTTATATTCTGTATAGGTTCGGGCAGCCACTGCTTGTGCTTTTAAGGCTTCC
Source organism: Bacillota bacterium (assembly GCA_012521185.1). GTDB lineage: Bacteria > Bacillota > Limnochordia > Darwinibacteriales > DTU012 > JAAYMV01. The sequence goes on along the minus strand of JAAYMV010000027.1, from coordinate 23,125 downwards.
ATATGCCAGCTAGCACTCATTTCGCCAGGAACAACTGAATAGAGATATTCTTCTACTGGCAGTTCATTGACTACAGTAATTCCTTTTGCGGCTAATAGGAATTCTAAATCGCCTCGATATTCTCTAGTTTCAGTACCAGCCCAAAAATATCCAGTACCAAAGTCTACGTTATACAGGGCAAAAGTAGTGGAATCATTGAGTAGTTGTAATTTAACAGGCTGAGTAAGAATTAACTTTTGATTATTTCCTGACAAAATTAACTGGTTCTTCCCATTAGTACTAATTTCCCAGAGTTGATTACCCTTTCCTGTATGCTTTTGATTCGCACCATCGATAATCGTAAAATCCGAACCAGCACTAAAAGTTACATTGCTAGCATCTTCGATTAATCCAATGCGTATTAATTTTGATGATTTATCCCGCACGACAGTAGAATGTTTAATTAGCTTTGGCTCTGGTCTACTTGGGTCACCTTTTGTCGGATCAATGTTTAGGGCAATCATTAGCTCATTAATTCGTTTACTGATTTCAGGAACAGATCGCATTGCTTCAGCTTTAGTATAAGCCGTATATGCTTGCTGTAAATCACCGATTTGATCAGCTAAGGCACCGATTTTCCAGTAAAGATTAGTTTGACTAGCATCGTATTGTAAACTTCTTTGTAGCTGATTAATTGCCGCTTGGTATTGACCCATGCTAGCAAAGGTTTCAGCCAATTGATTGATTATTAAAGTAGTATGTGGACGAATTGCTAATCCTTTTTGTAATTGGTTTAAAGCTTGCTCATATTGACCTTGCCCAAAATAAGCTAAGCCTAAGTAGTAGAAGGTCTCCCAATCAGAGGGGTTAGTTATATTTGTTAGCAAGTCGATAACTTCTTGATAATTACCCAATTGCAGTAAAGCTTGAGCTTGTAAGTGGATTGCTTCTAATTTGCCTAAGAGATTATTATTTTTTAAAAGCTCTAAGGTTCTATGAGGCATTCCTTGTTGTAAATATTGTTCGCTTTGTTCTAAGATAGTAAGGCTATTGACAGCCAAAGCAGGCCTTACTATAGCAAAAAACAATAAAAGGATTAGTACTGTATTTTTCAGTTTCATCTGCTTAAATCACCTCTGGGATCTTCTTCTAGAGTTGGATAATTAATCCTGTTGGAATTTTGATTTGGAATAAATTGGTATAACATAATTATTCGATTGAAATTATAGGTTTTTGCAGGTAGAAATAGAAGTAAATATGGTATAATATAAAGGCTTTCGTAGAGGGAGGTAGCTTATGAACGGAAACGATAATCCAAGAAAACCAATACTCTATTATTATCTAGCTGTTGCGGCTATCGTCTTATTGTTTAATGCATTTATAATGCCTGGATTAATGAGTATGCGAGTTACCCAAGTAGATTATGGGACATTTTTGCGCGAAATAGAGAATGGGAATGTAAAAAGTGTTGAGATTGTTGATGATGCCATTGGTTTTGTAGTTGTTGATCAGCATGGGCGAGAACAAATATATGCCACAGGGCGTTTAGATGATCCAGATTTGGTTAACCGTCTTTATAATGCTGATGTGGAATTCATGAAGGTTATTCCTAGGGAAAATTCACCACTAGTTAACTTCTTAGTCTCTTGGATCTTGCCAATGCTTATTTTTATTGGAGTTGGCCAGTTTTTAATGCGCAGACTCCAGTCTAAAATCGGTGGGATGGGTAATGTGATGTCTTTTGGTAAAAGTAATGTCAAGGTTTATGTTGAAGCCCAAACAGGAATTACCTTTGCTGATGTGGCTGGACAAGATGAGGCTAAAGAGGCTTTGCAGGAGGTTATAGATTATTTAAATAATCCGGAGAAGTATAAAGAAATTGGAGCAAAAATTCCTAAAGGCGTTTTATTAGTGGGACCACCTGGAACAGGTAAAACTTTACTAGCCAAAGCGGTAGCTGGTGAATCGAAGGTGCCATTCTTTTCTATTTCTGGCTCTGAGTTTGTAGAGATGTTTGTCGGTATGGGTGCGGCTCGCGTTCGGGACCTATTTAAACAAGCGCAAGAAAAAGCCCCTTGTATTGTTTTTATTGATGAGATTGATACCATTGGTAAAAGCAGAACTTCAGGCGGCATTGGCGGTAATGATGAACGGGAGCAAACTTTGAACCAGTTATTAACAGAAATGGATGGTTTCGAAGCTGATAAAGGGGTAGTAATTTTGGCGGCCACTAACAGACCAGAAACATTAGATAAAGCTTTATTAAGACCAGGTCGTTTTGATCGGCGTGTACCGGTTGAATTACCTGATTTGCGCGGTCGGGAGGCAATCTTGAAGGTTCATGGGCGTAATGTAAAACTAGATAGTAACATTGATTTTATATCCATTGCACGCGCTACACCGGGTGCCTCAGGTGCTGACCTAGCCAATATTGTTAATGAAGCGGCTTTACGAGCCGTAAAACAAGGACGTAGCTACGTTACCCAGCATGATTTAGAAGAGTCAGTTGATGTGGTCATTGCTGGTTACCAACGGAAAAATGCTGTGATTTCTATGAAAGATAAATTAACTATAGCTTATCATGAGATCGGTCATGCACTAGTAGCTGCTAAGCAAAAAAATTCAGCACCAGTTCATAAGATTACAATTATCCCGAGAACTTCTGGTGCGTTAGGCTTTACTATGCAGCTAGAGGAAGATGATAAAGTCCTAATGTCCAAAGAAGAAGCATTGGAGCAAATTACTGTTCTATTAGCTGGTCGCTCAGCCGAAGAAGTAGCTTTAGGAGTAATTACATCTGGAGCTTCTAATGACATTGAGCGTGCTACCAAAATTGCCCGGGCTATGGTGGCTCGTTTTGGGATGAGTGAAACTTTTGATATGATGGCTTTAGAAACCGTAACTAACCAGTATCTTGGTGGAGATACATCCTTAATGGTATCAGCAGAGACTGCTGCTAGAATTGATAATGAAGTCTTAAAGATTATTAAAGCTTGTCATCAACGAGCTATTGATATTTTGGAGGAAAACAAGGAGAAGTTGCACGAGTTAACTAAACACTTATTGGAGAAGGAAACTCTCTCAGGTGATGAATTTATGGAGATTTTAAATAGTTAACCGTAGGAGATAGCTGTAAGTGGAGAAGTGGGGAGTATAAGGATGATTGAATTACAAGATATTAGTAAAAGCTTTAGAGTTGCCAAACGAAATCCAGGTTTTGCCAGTGCCGTAAAGGCACTTTTTTCTCGTCAGTATGAGACAGTTCATGCTTTAAATGAGGTAAGCTTTAAGATAAATAAAGGAGAGATGGTCGGTTATATTGGACCAAATGGTGCTGGTAAAAGTACCACCATCAAGATTATGTGTGGTATTTTAACACCTGATCAAGGTAGTTGCATAATTAATGGCCGAATTCCCTGGCAGGATCGGGTTGCCCATGTGCGGGAGATTGGGGTAGTGTTTGGTCAGCGGAGTCAATTATGGTGGGATGTGCCTGTAGCCGATAGTTTTGTTTTGCTAAAGGATGTTTATCAGGTTGACGACAGACAGTTTCAGCATAATTTAGATGAATTAGTAGCGCTATTAGATTTGGCAGAATTATTGAAAACACCTACACGTAGTTTAAGTTTAGGACAGCGGATGCGGTGTGAGTTAGCCGCTTCATTATTACATAGTCCACAAATTCTATTTCTTGATGAGCCTACCATTGGCTTAGATGCAGTATCCAAAATTGCTGTGCGGCAGTTTATTAAAAAATTGAATCGGGAGCGCGGAACAACAGTAATTTTGACAACGCATGATATGCAAGATATTGAAGTCTTGACAGAGCGAATTATTCTAATTGGCAAAGGCAGAATCTTACTTGATGGCAATTTACCAGAACTAAAAAAACGCTTTTCTCATGAGAAAACATTAAGGATTGAATACTATGGCGCGCAGCCTCAGCTTGTTCCAGGGATGACAGTAATAGAACAGCAGGCAGGTCGTCTGGTAATTGTTTTAGAAACAGAAATCTGTACTGTTTCACAGGCTATTGCTCATTTATCCAGCCAAGTAGAGATTATCGACCTTTCAGTGTCAGGTATTAGTGCTGAAGAAATGGTAGCTACTTTGTATAAGGAGTATCAGCTATGAGTACTTACGTAGCTTTATTTCGAATTCGATTTACCAATAGTTTGCAATACCGGACAGCGGCTTTAGCTGGCTTAATCACCCAATTTGCTTGGGGTTTTATGCAAATTCTAGCATTTTTGGCCTTTTATCGGTCAAATCCCCAGGCTTTTCCCATGGAGTTTTCTGATACTGTTTCTTATATTTGGTTACAACAGGCCTTTCTGGCTTTGTTTATGATGTGGTTTTATGAGCGAGAAATCTTTGACACCATCGAAAGCGGTACTATTTCCTATGAGCTAGTTCGTCCCTATGAGCTATATAATCGTTGGTTTTGTCAATCGCTAGCTAATCGACTAGCTAGGGCAGTACTCCGTTGTCTACCAATTCTAATAGTAGCCTTATTGGTACCAGAACCGATCCGGTTAAGACTGCCTGCTAGTTTAGGTCAGTTTGGCTTATTTATAGTTTCAATGTTTTTAGGACTAGGAGTAGTTGTAGCTTTTAGCATGTTAGTTTATATCGCAAGTTTTTTTACTTTATCTTCAACAGGGAATCGGATTATAGCAGCAGTTTTATCAGACTTTCTAGCTGGTGCTTTAATTCCTTTACCATTCTTTCCGATTGGTTTTCGTAAACTTGCTGAATTACTGCCCTTTGCGGCCATGCAGAATATGCCTTTAAGGATTTATAGTGGAAATATTAGCGGTCGCGAAGCCTTTTATGGTATATTGTTCCAAGCTTCTTGGCTGATAATATTGATAGTCGTTGGAAAACTTTGGCAGCGCCAGGCCTTAAAGCAAGTTGTAGTTCAGGGGGGATAGTATGCAGCTGTATTTTAAGTATTTCTTATTACACTTGCAAAGTCAGATGGAATATAAAGTGTCTTTTAGTTTTACAGTCTTAGGTCAGTTTTTAGTATCTTTTTCTGCCTTGTTAAGTATTTGGTTTATGTTTGACCGTTTTCATCATGTGGAGGGCTTTACTTTTCCCCAAGTCTTATTATGTTTTGCTACTGTATTAATGGCTTTTTCTCTAGCAGAATGTTTTGGTCGAGGTTTTGATCAATTCCCACGGATGATTAGTAACGGGGAATTTGATCGGGTCTTAGTGCGACCCAGAAATGAGATCTTTCAGGTGCTAGCTTATAAAATGGACTTTACCCGACTTGGACGTTTGCTTCAAGCTATAATCGTATTCACTTATGCAATACCTCAAAGTGGAGTAATTTGGACTTGGAATAAAATCTTAACTCTATTTTTAATGGTCATTTGCGGCAGTTTAGTTTTTTTTGCTCTATTTTTAATCTATGCCGCCTTCTCCTTTTTTACCATAGAAGGTTTAGAGTTTATGAATGTTTTTACCGATGGTGGACGAGAATTTGGTCGTTATCCTTTTGGAATTTATGGGAATGAAGTTTTGAAGTTTTTAACATATGTAGTGCCTTTAGCTTTGTTTCAGTATTATCCATTGCTATATTTATTAGATATTGAACAAGGTTTGAAATTTATGATGGCACCAGTTTTTAGTTTGTTATTTTTGCTTCCTGCTTACGCTTTTTGGCGTTATGGGTTAAGTAAATATGTATCTACCGGGTCATAAAGGTAGGAAAATCTGATGTTCTTGACTAAAACAGAAAAACCGCATTAGTTTATGCTAATGCGGTTTCAGCTATTAGATTAGCTGTTTCTTCAGCAATCATCAATTCTTCATTTGTGGGAATTACCCAAACTTCAATAGAAGAATCTTTGGTGCTGATACATTTTTCTTCACTACGAATTTGATTGCTTTCTTGATCGATATGGATGTTAAGCCATTGTAAATCAGCACAGATTTTTTGCCGAATATTACTTTGATTTTCTCCTACACCAGCTGTAAAAACTATCGCATCTGCACCACCAAGGATAAATAAATAGGAGCCAATATATTTGCGAATTCGGTGGATATACATGTCTAAAGCTAGTTGTGCTCTTTGGTTTCCTTCAGCTGCTGCTTTTTCAATATCCCTTAAGTCATTACTGAGGCCTGAGATTCCATATAAGCCACTTTCGTAGTTCATTATTCTATCTAAGGAAGCTGGATCTATCTTTTCTGTTTTTAGTAAATAAGGAATAATAGCAGGATCTAGATCACCACACCTAGTACCCATCATTAATCCTTCTAATGGAGTAAATCCCATGCTAGTATCGACAGACTTACCATTCTTAACAGCTGTGATACTGGCACCATTGCCTAGGTGACAAGTAATAAGTTTTAATTCGCTTAAGGATTTACCCATTAGTTCGGCAGCTCGTTGCGAAACATATTTATGGGATGTGCCATGAAAACCATATTTACGAATTTTATAATCTTGATAATAGCGATAGGGAAGGGCGTACATGAAAGCTGAGGCATCCATTGTTTGATGGAAAACAGTATCAAAAACGGCAACTTGTGGTTTTTCGGGTATTAGTTCGGTACATACTTTTATTCCAGTTAAGTTATGAGGATTATGTAGTGGTGCCAATTGGGAAACAGCTTGAATACCTTCAATGACATTATCATCGATCAGGGTTGATTCTTTAAAAAGTTCACCGCCATGAACAACTCGATGTCCAATAGCTGTTATTTCATTCATTGACTGAATAGCGCCATATTGGGGATCTGTAAGGTAATCCAAAACTAGTTTCATGCCATGTTTATGATCAGGGATTACTTGAGTGATAGTAATTGTTTCACCAGTTGGATCTTGGTGTTTTAGGAAAGAACTGCTATTACCCACTCGTTCTACAGTACCTTTTGCTAATACTTGACGATCACTCATCCGGTATAACTGATATTTGATTGATGAACTACCATTGTTTACAACCAAGATTTGCATAATCAAATCCTTTCTAGTAGTTATTTTATTATTAGTATTTCGTCATTTATGGAAAGAGCCCTTGTAAATTTAGTAAAATTAAGCCAGTTTAGCACGGCGTAAGTCGTTATGTTCTATTTCATGGCTAATCAACGCAGAGACAAATGTTCAAGAATCTTTTGATGAACTGATTGAACAGTTCTTATTTCATTAATCTCGTCGTTTAACTGGTCTAGCTTTGCATTGGTTGTACCAACAATTTGTAATAATTGCGTGATATGATTCCCTGACTCGACAACCTAGCTTTTATGGCTTGTTGTTCATCCATAATGGACAGTAGATTATGGTTAATAACCTTCTGTTCATCATTAATGAATTGTAGTTCTTGTTTGATAACTAAACTATCTGCTCATCTTTAATAAGCTGTACTTCTTGCTTTAGATCATCTGCAGAGTTTTTGATGTCTTTAACTTCATTAAGAACTTCTGTTAATAGTTTTTCCATAGGATCACCTGCAAAAATCTTAGTTTTATTATATAGGAATAAAGCTGTTCTTTCAAGGCAAATCTCCCAATTGTGAATAAAAGTCAGAAAATAGTTCAAGATGTTTATTCTCTATTTCAATGGTACTTTGACATTAGATTAAACTTTGTTAAGCTATCAATAAGGAGGCGTATTGATAGTGGCTAAGATTCTTAGCATTGATTTCGATTATTTTATCGATGCTTCAAACTTAGAGCGAGAAATTTATTTTCCTAGAGGTGGAGATGAAATTCCATCAGAACAATTAAAAACTATTTGGCAGATGAAACATGCTCAGTATTCTCAATTGCCAAAAATTGGGGTAATAGAACAGTTTTATACTATGAAGAATTATCTAAGGCTATTAGAAATTAAGAAGGATAACTTTTATAACTCAGATTCTCATAAGAATATTAAAAAACTAATCGATACTATACCAAAAAGCAGCCAATTAAGCATTGTAAATGTAGATTTTCATCATGATTATTATCATTATTATAGTGGTGGTCAGTACCTTAATTGCGGTAATTGGCTGCGAAGAGTTGTGGAAGAAAGACCCAATACTCTAGTGAAGTGGATTCGTCGGGAAGATTCACAGATATACAGCTTAGAAGGGGAGTTTCCATTTCAACATACTACTGATTTAACATCAGTATTAAGTGAAGGGTATGATTACATTTTTATTTGTAGAAGTCCAGAATGGAGTCCACCACATTTAGGTAAAAGATACGATGAGTTAGTGAGAGCCGCTTTAGATAGTCAGATAGCATAAATGTAATATGTAGTTTAGAAATGAGGCTAGCAGGTTATTATTTTCAGATTTGATATAGAAAAATCTAACATAATGTGGTAGTATTATTCTAAAGTTCTCGATTTAAGACCGCTGTTTGTTATAAAAATTTAATGAAACGGAGGTAGTTAAGTGGCGACTGAAATTATTCAATCCGTTATGCAGGCTGAGGAACAAGCAGAGGAAATTCGCAAACAGTCGGAGGCTGAGGCTAGCGAAATTATTGCTAAAGCCCATAGTGATGCCATGGAGTTAGAAAAGCAATTAATTGCTAAGGCTGAGGCTGAAGCGAAGCAGATTATTGATGACGCTCGAAGCTCTGCAGAGCAGACTATTGAGCAATTAAATGCTGAAGTTAAAACTGAATGCGAAAAGATTAGGGCAGATGCTTCGACTCGTCTAGATCAAGCCGTCGAATTGATTATCGGGAAGGTAGTGACCAGATATGGCAGTAGTTGATATGAATAAGCTGACTCTGGTTGGCTTAAATACTGATAAAACCGATATTCTAAACCAACTGATGGCACTTGGTGTGGTGGAGATTACTGCCCAGGATTTAGATACTTCCGATCATTTATCACAGTGGTCACATCTTATTACACATGATGATAGGACAGACTCTATTGCTTATTTAAATAATCAATTGGAACAAGTAAGATTTGCATTGAACCGATTAGCTAAATATAATGGTGAGAAAAAACCACTTTTTACAGGAAAACGAACAGTTACAGTTAATGAGTTCCATGCTGTAGAAGATGAACAGCATCGGTTGCAAAATATCGTTGCTGATATACATCGTTTGAGTGAAGAACAACAAGTACTCCAAGCTGAAAGAAATAAGCTTAGTAGTCTAATTGCCACATTAGAACCATGGGAAACATTGGATATACCAATTGACTTTAAAGGTACCAAATATGCCAAAGTTACCCTAGGTGTTCTTCCTTCAGCTATTGATGTGGCTAAATTACAAACTGAACTTGTTGAGGCTGTACCAGCATGTTATTTAGAAGTGATTAATAGTGATCGGTTTCAACATTATACAGTTTTAATTTGTCATCGGCAGCTGCAAGCTGATGCTGAAGGAGTATTGAAAAAGTTTGGATTTTCGCCTGTAGCATTCAGCGGAATGACTGGAACAGTTTCCCAACAAATTAAAGCTGCTAAAGAGAGAATTGCCCAGTTTGAGCAAGAATATCAAGAGAAAGAAGCAGAGATTGCAGCCTTTGCAGTGGAAAAGACAAATTTAGAGTTGTTTCATGATTATCTTGTAGGAATGTTAGATCAAGAGCAAACCATCGAAACTTTAACCAAAACTCCAAGTGTTTTCTTGATTGATGGATGGCTGCCTGCTCGATTAAGTGAACAGATAAAAAAACATTTAACTGAACAATGGACATGCATAGTGGAAATTCGAGAACCTGCTGAAGATGAAGAGTTTCCAGTGCTGTTAGAAAATAATAGCTTAGGATCTAGTGTCGAAAGTATTACCGCTATGTACGGATTACCTAATTGTCGAGAAGTTGATCCTAATGCAGTTATGGCCCCATTTTTCATCGGTTTCTTTGGTTTGATGCTAGGGGACGGGGGCTATGGTCTAATAATGACTTTAGCATCACTATTTGCTTTATGGAAATTTGATTTAGATGAGCAACAGAAAAGATATGCTAAGCTGGTTTTATACGGTGGAATAGCCACTATGTTTTGGGGCTTGATGTTTGGCAGCTGGTTTGGAATTGCTTATTTTGGAGAACGTCCTTTATGGCTAAATCCAGTAAATGCACCAGAAGAAATGTTGAAATGGTCGCTGTTATTCGGTGTAATCCATCTTTACGCTGGTATTGCAATGAAAGGCGTCAACCACATTCGCAATGGTAAGTATCTCGATATATTGTGGGATGTAGTTGCTTGGTATGTGTTGTTTACTGGGTTTATTTTCGTCGTCTTACCTCAGGTACCGAATATGCACTTAGAAGATCCAACATTTTTCGTTGATTTAGGTAAGAAATTAATGTTAGTTGGAGCAATAGTTTTAATTTTAACTCAAGGGAGGGAAAACAAGGGAATTATATCAAAGTTAGTTTCTGGTATCGGTAGTCTGTATGATTTAGTAAGTTTCCTAAGTGATGTACTATCCTATTCAAGGTTACTTGCTTTAGGATTGGCTACTTCTGTAATTGGTTCTATTGTAAACGAAATTGCAACGATGGCTGGTTTGAACAATATAATTACTATTTTACTATGTGTGGTAGTATTGGTCTTTGGTCATAGTTTAAACTTTGCCATCAATGCCCTTGGTGCTTATGTTCACTCCAGTCGTTTGCAGTACATTGAGTTTTTTGGTAAGTTTTATCAAAGTGGGGGTAAACCCTTCAAACCATTAAAGTATAGGACTAAATATGTAAAATTAAAAAATTAGGAGGTTGCGAATATGGAATTCTTACAAGGAGATCTTATTGGTACTATTTTAGCAGTGTTGGGTGCAGCTTTTGCATTTGTATTGACTGGGATTGGTTCATCAAGAGCTGTTGGTGTTGCTGGTCAAGCTGGTGCCGGTGTTTTAACTGAAGATCCAGATAGATTCGTACCTGTAATGATTTTACAAGCTTTACCTAGTACACAAGCAATATATGGTTTCGTAATTGCTTTCTTGATTATTGGTAATATTGTTACTGGTCAACCACTTGATTTTGGTTCTGGTTTGATTCTATTCCTTGCTTCTTTACCTGTTGGAATAGTAGGTTATGCATCTGCTGTTTTACAAGGTAGAGTATCAGTAGCTGGTATTCATATGGTAGCAAAACAGGCAGACAGTATGATTCGAGGAGTTATTTTGGCGCTGATGGTTGAAATGTTTGCTATTCTTTCTTTGATTATCTCTATTTTGATCATCGGTAAGGCTTAATATATGAATAAGGAAGTGTCCTGAAAATGACAGGAGTAGAGCAACTGACAAACAAGATTGTGGAAGATGCGAGACAGCAAGCTGCTGATACTAAAAACCATGCGGAACAGGAAGCGCAAGCAATTATTGACCAAGCAAGGCAGCGGGCATTAGTTCAGAGTGATAAAATTAAGACTGAAGCCAAGGTGCGTGGTGCTGAACTGCGCGAGCGCCTGGTATCTGTTGCACAACTTAATGCCCGTAAAGAAAAACTTCAGGTTAAGCAAGATCTAATTAATTCAGCTTTTGACCAGGCTCTAGAACGGTTATGTGGACTTCCTGATGCTGAATATTTTGCGGTTTTAGCTGATTTGATTGTTAAGGGAAGCAGAACCGGAACAGAGCAAATAGTTTTATCCGAAAATGATCATCAGCGATTACCAAAAGATTTTCTGGAACAAGTCAATAAACTAGTGAAGGAAAATGGTCTAGCTGGTTCCTTAGCAATAGCTAAGGAGTTTGCTCCCATTAAAGGCGGAGTTATCCTAAAACAAGGAGATGTCTCAATCAATTATTCCTTTGAAGCTTTGCTTAAACAGAATTATGATGAGCTTGCCATGGAAATAGCAGGTTTGTTATTCTCTTAAATTGAAAATGAGGGAAGCGAAAATGATACAATCTATGGATACCAAATATGCATATGCGGTGTCACGTATTCGTGTTATTGAGCAGCAGATGTTAAGTGGCAATGTGTTGCAGCGGATGATTGAAGCTGAATCAGCAGAAGAAGCTTTTAAAGTACTTAAAGAAGTTAATTATGGGTTTTCAGCTAATGATAGCAGTGTTTTTGACTATGAACGAATTCTTAATGAAGAATTTGACAAGGTATATCAGCTTTTAATGGAAATTGCTCCTAATCCGGAAGCGTTTGATTTGTTTTTTATCAAAAATGATTATCACAATCTGAAAGTTTATTTAAAAGCTGAATTATCTAATCAAGATGTTCATAACCAATATTTAGCTAAGCCTAGTCTATATTCACCAGCTAAAATTGGCGATATGTTTAGAGAGCGTGTTTTTGCTGATTTACCAAAGATTATGGTAGAGGCCATTGGCGCTTGCTTTGAAGCATTTAGCAAAACAGCTGATCCGCAATTGATTGATATTATTATGGATCAGGCTCTTTATCGCCATATGTCTGCTTTAGCCAGTAAGTTAGGTAATGAGTTTATCAGTCAAATTGTAACGATTAATATTGACTTAGCCAATTTAAAAATTGTCCTTCGTACAAAGCTGATAAATCAGGGCTGGGATTTTCTCGAGCAATTTTTAATCCCAGGAGGAAGCTTCGGTATTGACTTTTATCAGGATTTATTTGAGTACGAATTTAAGGATTTTCCAAAAGCCTATGCTGAAACTCAGTACAGTCAACTAGCAATTGCTAGTATGGAGAGTTACAAGTACACTGATAGCTTAGCTGGTTTTGAAATGTTGTGCGATAATTATTTAGTGAATTTGCTAAAGCAAACAAAGTTTGCCATATTTGGTATCGAACCGTTAGTAACATACTTGTTGGCTAAAGAAATGGAAATTAAGAATGTCCGCATTATTATGGTCGGTAAAATCAATCACTTAGCACAAGATGTTATCAGGGAAAGGCTGAGGGAAACTTATGTATAAAATTGGTGTGATTGGTGATAAGGATAGCATCCTTGGTTTCAAAGCCATCGGGATGTCAGTATATCCAGTAGAAGATAGCTCTGCAGCCAAGGCAACCCTGGAAAAATTAGCTCGTGATAAATATGGGATTGTTTATATTACAGAGCAAATGGCCGAAGAAATTGGAGATACCATAGATCAATATAAAGACAATTTGGTACCAGCCATTATTTTAATTCCTAGTAATCAAGGCTCGTTAGGTATTGGTATGCGTAATATCAAGAAATCCGTAGAACGAGCTATAGGAGCAGATATTTTATTTAAAGATGAGTAGCGTATTATGGTGCGAAAGAGGGTGGCAAATATGAGTCACGGTAGAATAGTCAAGGTAGCAGGACCCTTGGTTGTTGCCGAAGGCATGCAGGATGCCAATATGTTTGATGTAGTTCGTGTAAGTGAACAGCGCCTAATCGGTGAAGTTCTAGAGATGCGTGGGGATCGTGCTTCAATCCAAGTATACGAAGAAACAGCTGGCTTAGGGCCAGGTGAACCTGTTTACTCAACTGGAGCACCATTAAGTGTGGAACTTGGTCCTGGATTAATTGGAACAATCTTTGACGGGATTCAACGTCCTTTGGAAGCAATCCGAGAAATAGCTGGCAGTAATATTACTAGAGGTATTGATGTTAATCCTCTTGAACGTGATAAAAAATGGAACTTTGAGCCAGTGGTCGAACCAGGTGCCCAGGTTGTGGCTGGAGATATAATCGGTAAAGTTCAAGAGACAGAGATTGTTGAGCATCGGATTATGGTTCCTCATGGAGTCTCTGGTACCATTGAGGAGATCTATTCTGGTGAGTTTACTGTGGTAGAGCCGGTGGCCAAGGTACGGACTGAACAGGACGATCTAGTGGAAGTGACTATGATGCAAAAATGGCCTGTGCGAATTGGTCGACCGTATAAAGAAAAGTTAACACCTACTGAACCGCTAATTACTGGACAGCGAGTAATTGACACTCTTTTCCCAATTGCTAAAGGGGGAGTAGCCGCTGTTCCTGGTCCGTTTGGTAGCGGTAAAACAGTGGTGCAGCATCAGTTAGCCAAGTGGGCTGACGCAGACATAGTGGTCTATATTGGGTGTGGCGAACGTGGTAATGAGATGACTGACGTATTAATGGAGTTTCCACGTTTAAAAGACCCACGTACCGGTGAATCATTGATGAAACGGACAGTGTTGATTGCCAATACTTCCGATATGCCGGTAGCAGCCAGGGAAGCTTCTATTTATACTGGAATTACTATTGCTGAGTATTTCCGCGATATGGGCTATAGCGTAGCTTTAATGGCTGATTCAACATCACGCTGGGCGGAAGCATTACGTGAAATGTCCGGCCGTTTAGAGGAAATGCCAGGGGAAGAAGGCTACCCTGCTTACTTAAGCTCTCGCTTGGCTCAATTTTATGAACGAGCTGGCCGGGTAATCAGTCTTGGTTCGGAAGGTCGTGAAGGAGCATTAACTGCTATTGGTGCAGTATCTCCTCCAGGCGGTGACTTATCGGAACCAGTAACTCAAGCTACATTACGGATTGTTAAAGTGTTCTGGGGCTTAGATTCTAGTTTGGCTTATCGTCGCCATTTCCCAGCCATTGATTGGCTCAGAAGTTACTCACTGTACATTGATCAGTTAGAAGAATGGACTTCAGAGAATATTGCTCGGGATTGGTCGGCGTTACGAAGTGAAGCGATGCGGATTTTACAAGAGGAAGCAGAACTAGAAGAGATTGTTCGCTTAGTAGGAATTGATTCCTTATCTGCACTAGATCGAGTGACTTTAGAAGCGGCAAAATCAATTCGGGAAGACTATCTGCATCAAAATGCTTTCCATGAAGAAGACACTTACACATCCTTGAATAAACAATATCGAATGTTAAAACTGATTATGGCTTATTATGATAAAGCCTGTGAAGCAGTGGAAAAAGGTACTTCAATTAATCAGATTTTCGCTATTCCAGTCCGAGAACGGATTGGTCGGGCTAAATACGTGCCTGAGAAGGAAATCGATACAGTTTTTGCTGAGATTGAAGCAGAATTAAATCAGCAGTTTGATGCTTTGGCAGCAAAGGAGGTTGGCTAAAATGTTGAAGGAATATAAAACCATATCAGAGATAGCAGGCCCCTTAATGTTGGTTCAGAATGTTGAAGGAGTTAAATACGAAGAACTTGGTGAAATCCAGCTGCCAAATGGTGAAGTGCGTCTATGTAAAGTTTTAGAAGTAGATGAAGGCAATGCTTTGGTTCAGTTATTTGAGAGTTCAGCAGGTATTAATGTGGCGCAAAGTTCGGTTCGCTTTTTAGGGAAAAGTACTGAGCTGCCAGTATCCATGGACATGTTAGGCCGGGTTTTTACTGGTTTAGGCCGTCCTGCTGATGGTGGACCAGAGATTATTCCTGAAGCTAGGTTAGATATCAACGGAATTCCTATGAATCCCGCTGCCCGAGATTATCCGTCGGAGTTTATTCAAACTGGTATTTCTGCAATTGATGGGTTAAACACTTTAGTTAGAGGGCAGAAACTACCGATTTTCTCAGGCTCTGGTCTGCCCCATGCGCAATTAGCAGCACAAATTGCTCGACAAGCTAAAGTGTTAGATGACCAAAGTAAGTTTGCGGTAGTTTTTGCTGCTATTGGAATTACTTTTGAAGAAGCAGATTTCTTCATTAGTGACTTTATTCGAACAGGTGCTATTGAACGCTCAGTGGTCTTTATTAACTTAGCTAATGACCCGGCGATTGAGCGAATTTCTACACCACGAATGGCTTTAACCGCTGCAGAATACTTAGCGTTTGAAAAGGACATGCATGTGTTAGTAATCTTAACTGACATAACAAACTATGCGGAAGCGTTACGGGAAGTTTCTGCAGCTCGTAAAGAAGTTCCAGGAAGACGTGGTTATCCAGGTTATTTATACACTGACTTAGCTACAATCTATGAAAGAGCTGGTCGCAAACAAGATAGTAAAGGAAGCATAACGTTAATTCCAATCCTGACTATGCCTGAGGATGATAAAACTCATCCAATCCCTGACTTAACTGGTTATATTACAGAAGGGCAAATTATTCTCAGTCGTGAGTTACATCGGAAAGGTATAGCCCCGCCAATTGATGTACTACCTTCCTTATCTCGTTTAAAGGATAAGGGTATTGGTGCTGGCAAGACGAGAGAAGATCATGCTGATGTAATGAACCAGCTGTTTGCAGCTTATGCTAGCGGTAAAGAAGCTAAAGAATTAGCGGTTATTCTTGGAGAAGCTGCTTTAACTGAAACTGACAAACTTTATGCTGATTTTGCTGATCAGTTTGAAAGTAGGTATGTATCCCAAGGATTTAATGAAGACCGAACCATAGAGCAAACCATGGAAATTGGTTGGGAACTACTTTCCATCTTGCCGCGAAGTGAATTGAAGCGGGTTCGTGATGAATATCTTGATAAGTATCTCCCAAGCAGAGGAGAGAAGTAGATGGCTGTTTTAAATGTAAACCCTACTAGAATGGAAATGACAAAGCTTAAAAAGCGTTTAGCTGTCGCCCGTCGCGGTCATAAGCTTTTAAAAGATAAACGAGACGAGTTAATGAAGATTTTCTTAGATGTAGTGAAGAAGAATAAAGAATTACGGGAACAAGTTGAAGAGCTTTTAACTCAGTCTTATGAAAGTTTTTTAGTGGCTCGCGCTGTAATGTCTTCTGAGGTTTTAGAAGAAGCTTTGATGTTTCCTAAGCAATCGGTGGAGTTAAACGTGGACACTACGAATTTGATGAGTGTTAGTGTTCCAAAGTTTAAGTATTCCGAAACTAGTGTTGACAGTGATAACATATTCCCTTATGGATTTGCTACTACTTCTAGTGATTTAGATTATTCGATGCAAATTCTAGCATCTGCTTTACCTTTAATGCTTGAGCTCGCCGAAAGTGAGAAAACTGCCCAATTATTAGCTCAAGAAATAGAAAAAACCCGTCGTCGGGTTAATGCTTTAGAATATGTATTAATTCCTCAGCTAGAAGAAACCATTAAGTATATTACTATGAAGTTAGAGGAAAATGAACGGGGTAATATTACTCGCTTAATGAAGGTTAAAGACATGATGCTGGAGCAAACTTATAAATATCGGGAAAGACTGAAAACGCCACAATAGCAAAGTCACAGGTTTTCGCACCTGTGACTTTTTTATGTTATATCTATTATAAAAAGGATCTACACAACAGATTTAGAAATAATTAAACAGAGGTGATGAAGGTGAATTGGTTATTTTATTTCTTGCTTTCAGCTGTCTTTGTCTTTTTAGGTTTAACTGTCCATGTATTCAAATGGTATTTTTTAATTGCCGGTTATAACATGATCCCGAAAGAACAAAAGGCTAATGTGGATGTGGAAGGATTAGGCAAATTGATGGGTTTTTGGGGTTACATTAATGGAGCTGCTTTGTTTTTGATCGGCTTAATTACTTCATTCAATGTGGAAAAAGGAGTAATTCCTTGGTTAATCTTTTTTACTTTCACCACGATTTATTTGCTTGTTAAAGCTCAAAGATTTAATCATAATCCGAAAGGTGTTGCTAGCAGTAGACGGCAGAAAGGTACAGTTCTTAGTACTATTATAATTTTGGTTTTTGTTGGCGGATTAATGCTTTATAGTGCACAGCCTACTACGGTAACAATTAATCAGGATGGAGTTAAGATTCATGGTCTGTATGGTCAAGTCTATCCATGGGAATCTATTACAGAAGTAGAATTACTCCAGGAATTGCCTGGAATAGCTAGACGGACTAGCGGATCCGCTGTTGGCCCATATTTAAGAGGACGTTTTCGGACTACTGACTCGGAGTCAATTAAGCTGTTTGTGAATCGGAATCAACCTCCATTTATTCGACTAGAAAGTAATGATGGAGTAGTAATTTTTAATTTAAAAAAATCAGCTGATACTGAAACTGCATTAGAAATAATTAACAGCCAGATTTAAGCTCTGGCTGTTAATTGTTCTAGCATAGCTTGATGGATTAAACCATTTGACGCCAGGATTTCTCCTTTGGCTATTTCAAATTCTGGTTGCGAAATACCGGTTACCAATCCGCCTGCTTCATGCACAATTAATGCACCAGCAGCCATATCCCAGGGCTTTAGATCCATTTCCCAGAAGCCATCTATCCGGCCACAGGCTACATAACATAAGTCTAAGGCAGCGGAGCCTAAGCGGAGTACTCCCTGAGTTTTAGTTACCAGCCGTGAAAAGTTGTCGATATTGTTGTTCGGTTGGTGCATATCATAGGGAAAACCGGTGCATAGCAGACTCTTTTGTAATGAGTCGGTTTTAGACACCCTGATTTGCCGATCATTAAGCCACGCACCATAACCTTGTTCAGCGGCAAACATTTCATCGGAAATAGGGTTGTAGACTACACCAATGATCGGCTTGCTTTGTTCTAATAAAGCAATAGATACGGAAAAGTAGGGAACTCCATGGGCAAAATTCGTTGTTCCATCCAAGGGATCGATTACCCATAGATAGTCACTATCCGCATTGCCTAATTTACCGCCTTCTTCAGCTAATATAGCATGTTGGGGGAATGCTTTAGTTATTGCTGAAACTAATAAATGTTCTGCTGCTTTATCTGCATCGGTAACTAAATCAATTTCCCCTTTGTACTCCACATTAAAATCTTCGTCTAATTTATCTCTTAAAATTTTGCCTGCGGCATATGCCAGATCTTTAGCATTCTCTAATAGCAATAAAGTCACCTCGTTTATTGATATGGTTAAAACTATTGTACCATAAAAGCTTATTCTGGAAAATGTTGTCTATAGAGGAGGGTTATTATGGGACAAATGGTGATTAGTTGTTTAATTGGTTATTTCTTAGGTTGCTTTCAAACTTCGATTTTTATAGGGCGATTAGTTAAGCAAATTGATATACGTGAGTATGGTAGCCAAAACGCTGGAGCATCGAATACTACAGTGATCCTTGGCTTACCCTATGGTGTGATAACGGCTGCGATTGATATTTTAAAGGCTGTAATAGCCATTGTCATTGTTCGTTATTTGTATTCTGGAGATCTAGTATTGCCAGTTCTAGCTGGGATTGCTGCGGTTGTTGGTCATATTTTCCCCATTTTCTTTGGTTTTCGAGGAGGAAAAGGTGTAGCATGTTTAATTGGTACGGTTTTAGCTTTAGAGCCGGCTAAAGGATTGATTATTGTTTTGGTATCGGTAGCTGTTGCTATCATTTCAGATTATGTGGTAGTGGGTTCCACTATGATTTATATACTATTTATGTTGTTTATGATTTTTGACGATTATCCAATACTAGCGAAATGGTTAGCAGGATTACTTTTGCTTGTAGGGCTATTCAAACATATAAGTAATTATCAGCGGATTATTAATCAAACAGAAATAAAAATTAGCCAAACATTTGGCCGTAAAAAGGATTAGATGCTTCTAAAGAATTGGCAAGAAAGAGTCGATAGATTATTAAGGTACTGATACTTGCGAAGAAGGAGGTAGCTTATGAAGGTTACTGGCTTTGGGAATAGAGACCTATATAACCAGGCTGAATTTCCTAAGAACTCTACAGCAAACTTAGAAACAGAAATTAAAAGGGAAGGTGTCGTCTTAGAGCTGTCGATTGACGGGAAGTTAAAAGCTGATATTGATAAAATTAAAGCGCAAGCAGCGGAATGGCATGAGCGAATTGCTGAAGAAGTGCAGCGCAAGCAAAAGCTCTTTGAGGAATCTGGTGGTGTAAAGCACCGGGCACCAAGAATGATTATTCCGCATATTCAAACCAATGACGCATTAGTAAATTCCTTAGAAGGCTTAGAGGAAAACTTAATTGATGCAGTCTATCGTATTATATCTGATGATTTATTAACCACCCAGGCATCTTCCTCGCCGGAAGCCAGAAATGAACAAATAGCATTAGGGTTAGGTAAAGCTAAGTATCTAGCAGTGAATTACATGAGTGCCGATCAAGCCGATAAGTTTATGAAGGTTATGGAGCAAATTGCTAAATTTGGAATTACTGGTAAAGCAGATCAAAATGGTATTATCCGCTATGATATTCCTCGTGGACCATTAGTTGGTGCTCCTGATGATTATGTAAATGTATTTTCGGTTATGAAGAAGTATGATCCGCAAGCTTGGGCTACATATACTAGCTTAATGGAGGATGCTGTGCAAACTAATGATATTGAGCAAATGCTTCCTGCTCTGAGATATGCTTTAGAGTGGAGTAGAAGAATGCATGTTAGTTCCGCACGAATCTTTCAACAGGAGGCTAAAACTTACCAACAATGGAAACAAAGCGTAGATAATATTAGTCTGCCAGAATATGATATAGTTGATTATCTGGATATCAAGTGAGGATCAGGCTTGTAGGAGTGCCATCGGTGCTTATGGTTTATTTGTAATGAGTAATTATTTGCTAGCTATTTCTTGGTTTGTTATTACTGTACTTTTATTATTAGGCCTACGTAAATTAGCCAGAAGTTCGCAAGCATTAACCGATGAAATTGCAAATTATATTATTGCATTTACCCGAGATTTAGCGGATTTAAAAGATGATAAGATTAAAAAACTGGAATTAGAAGCAGCTCAGTTAAATAAACTAAAGAAGAATGCATAAGTGAGAAATATAAAATGTAAAGCCTGATCCCTTTTAAAAGGGAGTTCAGGCTTTAGTATTATAATGACTTTTTAATTTTTCTAAGGCTTGTTTTTCTGGCAAAGGCCTACTAAATAGGTAGCCTTGCATAATATCACAACCAGCTTTCAGCAAGAAATCCCGCTGTTTTTCTTCTTCGACACCTTCAGCCACTACTGTTAGATCAAGTTTATGAGACAAGGATATCAGTTCTTGGACAATTTGTTTTTGTTCATCTTCAAGTAAGATTTTATCAATAAAGCTTTTATCTATTTTGATAAAATCAACTAGTAACTCACCCATCCGAGAAAGAGTTGAGTAGCCTGTACCAAAGTCATCTAGGGCGATTGTTAGACCTAACTCACGTAAAGGTCGGAGTTTAGCCTGAATGTCATCAAAATCATCGGTAAACACAGATTCAGTGATTTCCAGCTGTAAATTCTTCGGATTAATTCCAGTCTTAGTAATTATCTCTTCTACTTTATTTGGAAAATCTTTTTGTAACAGTTGAATGACGGAAATATTTACAGCCACATATAGGTCTTGATAGCCTTGGTCATAGAGTTTATTCACAAATTTACAAGCTGTTTCCAATACCCAATATCCTAGTGGGACAATCTTTTCTTGCCGTTCTGCTATAGATATAAACTCTATTGGCGATATTCGTCCTAAAGTAGGTGAGTTCATCCGTGATAGGGCTTCAAAACCGACAATTTGGTTAGAGGCTAAGGCCAGTTTTGGCTGATACTCTAAATATAAGGTATTCAAGCTAGGATTAGCTAAAAATTCACTGAGTTCTTGAGCAATAATTTCTTCACGGCGAAGTTTTTCCTCTACTTTAGTATCGAAAAATGCCAGTGGCTCTCTGGTTTGTCCTTGTTCAAGATAATGGATTACCATAGAGGCCTTGCTCAGAACTTCCATGGTTTGGGCTCCAGGCTCTAATTCTACGATTCCTATTTTTATTTCTATTGGTCTGCCAATGAATTCTAGCGGGGTTTCTAGGATACTAATGATTTCTTCTGCTAATGCTTGAAGTTCAGCCTGGTTTTGGTAATTTTTAATGAGTAAAACAAAACGATTGCCGCTAAAGCGGAACAGCTGCATTTCATCTGTAACTAAGGTTAGCAAACGATTGGCAACTTCTTTTAGCACTTTGTCCCCTGTAGGAAGTCCATATGTAGAATTGATTGAACCTATATTATGGCAATGAATCATTACTATCGCTGTCTTTTGTTCTTGCGGCTCAGCTAAGATGTCATCTAACACTTGTTGTAGATGGGTATTATTAGAAAGGCCAGTTAAGCTATCTTTATAAGCAAGGGTAACCAAACGCTTGTTATGGATATAGTTAGCAAGCATTATGTAAGTCAAACTAGCAAATACGATTAAGCTAACGATGATGCTGATAAGAATTGTAGTATTGGTAATTGCATCCGCTTCCTTGGTAGATTTAATTACTACAAGGGTGCCCATAAATTCGTCTTGAACAAAAACAGGTATAAATATCTCATAAATTTCTTGTCCCAAACTTTCAAGTCGATGGCGAATTGAAAAAGTTGTTCTAGAGTCTATGCCTTGACGAATTGTAGGGTTGTCCAATTGTAAGTCATAAAGCTCCGGATTGCAACAGGTTGTTACTGAATAATCAGGATTAATGAAGTAGACATTATCTACTAATGAGTAGTCCACCATATCTCTTAGCATTCTGATAGTCTCGAAGGGAGCTAAGAAATCTTCTAATACATCGGCGTGAACTCCGATTTGAATAAAGCGACCATCATTTAATTTAAAATAACCATATTTATAGTATTCATCAGATTCGGTATCTTGGCGAATGGCTTCTACGTAACTAGTTAATTCACTAATCATAAAGTTATGCACTGGATGACTAGGAGTTGCTGTCCACCCTATGTATTTTCCCTTGGTAGCGAACTCTATAACTCCTTCTGGGTTATACCAATAAATTTCGTCAATTGCTAAAGAATCGGCTAGTTCATCAAGTATTTCGTTGGAGACTTGCTCAGAATAAAGGCTTACAGTTTTAATCGCACTAAGGATTCTTCTTTCGAGCATATCATTGATGATCCGATAGGCTTCTGCAGTTTTAGTCAATCCTTGAGAATAAATACTAGCGTAATTTATGTACTGATTTTCTATTGATTGTAGGAAGTTTTTTTCAATGGATCGAATAATAAGGTAGTCGGAGATGCCAAAGATTAATACAAACAAAATAACAATTAACACATAAGGACGAAAGCTAAGGGTTCTTTTCATGGAGCCACCTCCTTAGACCATATTCTTATAAAGTATAAGAAAGCACTCACAAAGAGGAAACTCTATTGGAGTGCAGCTACAGAACCTTTACTAGTACAATAAGATGATAACTTTTGAAATACAAATAACCTATTTAGGTACCAATATTAATATCGGATATTATTAATGGAATCTTTAACAAAAAATATTCTGACAATAAAACTTCTAGTAAATTCTAGTAAACATTAGGGGTAAATATGAATTTCTTGATTAATTTAGTTTAAGATCTTGTTTTATTGTTAATGGAATGATATAATAACTGCACCTAGAATTGTATGCTAAATTGAGGAAATATTCATGATTTGGAGGTTAAACAAGGTTTTTCTATCTTAAATTAGG
>JAAYMV010000126.1 GCA_012521185.1 Bacillota bacterium | reverse complement strand
TAAATAAAATGACCTTTAACAAGGAGTGATTTTATGGCAGATCAAGGCCGCTTATTCGCAAGAAAGAATTTAGTAGTAGGTGTCGCTTTAGCATTAGTGTTTTTTGGCTTTATAGGTTTATTTCAGACACCTACAGCTTTAGCTGCAGAAGAAGGTGAAAGAACATGGGGTCCGCATTTTGTTAATCCACAGAACTACTGGTTTACAAGAGCAATCTTTATGGCAAATAATAAAGAAATGTATTTGAATGAAGAATTGCAACCAGTTTATCCGGAGGATCCATCAGTTACTCCTATTTTAGTTAATGGAACATTGTTAATCCCTTATGAGACAGCAGCTGCTACTTTTGGTCGAGATGTTTCTTGGGATTTAGCAGACGACGGAAAAACTCTAATAGTTAAACGTGGTAATCGAGAAGTTGTATTAAATATTAACAGTGCTAGTATGGAAGTAAACTCCAAAAGTGTTCCTTTAGCTGCAGGAGCTATGTTTGTTAATGATTTGCTGTACATACCAGCGGAAGCGGTTGCCTCGGAATTAAGAATGTCAACAGGCTGGGACGAAGAAAGTAGTGTATTAGTCGTAACTACAGGTATTACTGTAAGCCGTACGCCTGTATCTCACAGCGCTATGAATAATCAAATGATTGCATGGTATGGCTCACAGGAGTCCATTCGCTTAGCAGATAATATTTTACTGTTCCAACGGAACAGCGGCGGCTGGCCAAAGAATACCGATATGGGTGTTCAAATGACCGAGCAATTGAAGAATCAGTTATTAAGAGCCAAAAATAGTACAGACGGTTCATTAGACAATGGTACTACTGTTCCTGAAATCCGTTTTTTAATCTCTATGTATCAAGCAACAAAGATTGAACGTTATCGCGAAGCTTATATGCGAGGTATAAACGGAATTTTAAATGCTCAATATCCAAATGGTGGCTTCCCACAACTTATGAATCGCCCAAGCTCATATCATGGTGAAGTAACATTCAATGACAATGCTATGACTCAGGTGCTTCAATTATGGTGGGATATCTATTCCAAACCTGATTTATACTACAGTATTGATGAACAAACATTTGCTAGAATTGAAGATTCTTTAATTCGTGGTATTGATTGTATTTTGGATAGTCAAATCTATTCTGAGAAACAAGGCATGTTAACTGCTTGGTGTGCCCAACATGATCGTAATACTTTAGCACCAACTTGGGGACGCGACTATGAGCCACCTTCAATTAGTGGTTCAGAATCAATCGGTGTAATTAGATTCTTAATGAGTCTCGATAAAGACTTCTTAATTTCATTAGATCAAGATAATACTTTAGGTGAAGAGCATACTATTTGGGAACGAGTACAGAATGCTATTCACTCCGCGGTTGCCTTCTTTGAACATGTAGAGATCAAAGGATATAGTCTAACCACTAAATCATCCCCTTGGGGTAATGATCGGGTGTTAGTGGAAAACGAGAATGGTAAGGGTCTCTGGGCAAGATTTATTTGTATTGATACATTTGAACCATTGATCTTTGACCGTAGACAACCTACCTTCCGTCCTAACGAATTTGAATCTTATAGACCAATTGTAAGAGGAGCACTTCCAGGAAAACACTATCCAGGTGGAGGTAACTTACGTAATCTATATCGTGATGCAGAGGGTAACTTACATCCAATTATTATTGGTGAAAATGGCGAATTGATTCGCCCAGAAGGTATGGTAATGGATATAGCTGCTAGCTATGCTAATCTAAGTCATGAACGGCGTAATGGATATCAGTTTGTTGGTAATTACGCTGAAACCTTACAGGAAGAATACCAAGCTTGGTTAAAGAAAAATAACTTGTAATAATAAGCTGTATAAATTCACCTTCACTTACAAAAAGTGAAGGTGAATTCTTTTTATAAAATGGAGTTTGGAGGGTATTAATTTGACAGTCTTTGAGCAAATTAAAGCAGAAATTATGGCTGATCCAATGAATCAAGTTTATACCCAAAAAGACATTCCACCTTTGTTTAAAGCAACTGAAGAAGCTCGGTTAGTAGTTGTTGGTCAAGCACCTGGTCGTCAAGCAGAAGCAAGTCGTTTGTTTTGGAATGATCCCAGTGGTGATCGTTTAAGAGAATGGCTTGGAATAACTCGTGATCAATTTTATAATTCTCCCTATATAGCTCATCTGCCGATGG
This sequence comes from Bacillota bacterium, assembly GCA_012521185.1. Lineage (GTDB taxonomy): Bacteria > Bacillota > Limnochordia > Darwinibacteriales > DTU012 > JAAYMV01. The sequence continues at coordinate 4,711 of JAAYMV010000126.1, read as the reverse complement.
ACTTTTACTACCCAGGAAAGGCTATAACTGGTGATTTACCACCGCGAAAAGGATTTGCCGAGAAATGGCATCCACCTCTATTAGCAGCCATGCCTCAAGTGGAGACAATCTTGCTGGTCGGAAATTATGCCCAACAATATTATCTAGCTGAAAAACGTAAGAGGAACCTTACAGAAACAGTGAGAAATTACAATCAGTATTTACCTAAATATTTTCCATTAGTGCATCCTTCACCTCTTAATCATGGCTGGTTAAAACGGAATGTTTGGTTTGAGGAGGAAGTTATACCTGTTTTACGAAAGATTACTAGAAGAATTCTAGAATGAGGGTGATAGTGGTGCAGCTTAGAACTAGTCTATTAATTGTTGGTGTTTTGTGCATTATGTTACTGACTACAAGTTGTGATTTCTTGATCGATAATAGCTGGATAGATGATTTTGGTTACACTGATGACCAAATTCATCGATTGACTTTTAATTGGCCTGGCAAGCGAAGTGTTCCAGAAGTCCCTGTAAGGATAGGCGAAAATACGCATAAACTTTTGTTTGATACAGGTTGTGGAGTGGGCATTTTCTTGACTGATGTATTAGATAATCAGATTGATTATACACTTCTTGGTCAATCTGAGGCATTGAACCGAGATGGTTCTCACCGTGGTTGGAATAGGGAGCTATTAATTGAGGAAATTGAGGTTTTTAACGAGCGATATAAAAATGTGCGAACTACCATGTCTGATTGGAATATGTTTTCTTCGGAAGAGTTTAATGGAGCGATTGGTCTTGCTTATTTCCAATTAAAAGTAATCACCTTGGATTACCAGGGTAAACGAATTGCCATTAGTGATAATCCAATTGATTATACTAAGTTAGATCTGGAAAAGTATATAGTGCTGCCCTTGTACCGTTCGACAAGCATGAACCAAGAGCATTTACCCTTTTTTGTTGTCGACTACGACGGTGCTCCTGTAGTAGTTTACATGGATACAGGTAAAAATTACTCATATGTTTGGAATCCAGAAAGTAAGTTATCCATAGGAGAAAAACCTGATCGGTATTTCGATATTCCAATTAAAATTGGCAATATGGAAATTACCCTTCAGGATATAGTAGAAGTAAGTAATATTGCCCAGGCGGAAGGGTTGCCTTATCCGACTGTTTTTGAAATGAATTCGGATCAAATTTGGAAAAACAATTTGCTTGTAACATTTGACTTAATCGAGCATAAAATTATCTTTAGAAAACTATAGATATAAATATAAGTAGTTCCCCCGATATAGCTGTTAGCTAGGGGGAACTTTGTTTATTCAAAAGTTACCAAGCGAATTTGATTGCCTGCGGGATCTTCTACTAGAAAGCAATCATCACTTTGGTTAATTACAACTGCTTGTGTTTTAAGATTAGTAAGAGTTTTTTCTAAACTGACCTCATCCGGATAAACAAGGGTAAAGTAATCCATTCCAGCACTATTTTCTTTAGGTTGAGGAGCACCTACTCCATTCCAAACATTACAGGCAATATGATGATGGTAGTTATTTGTGGACATGAAAACAGCACTATCAAAGATTTGAGCAACTTTTTTAAAACCTAATCCTTTGGTGTAAAAATTAGCAGCTTTGGTCAACTCGGAAACATGTAAATGAATATGGCCGATAATAGTGGATTCAGGTAGACGCCATGGCTCTTTAGTGTGGTTAGTGGATGACAGCAAATCTTCGAAATCCAGTGGGATTGTATCCATGTTTACTTGTCCTTGGTTCCAATTCCAGGTATCTGGATCAGTGTCAGCATATACTTCTATTCCGTTTCCGTCAGGATCGTCAAAATAAATTGCCTCGCTCACTAAATGATCTGCGGCACCAAATCTAATATCGTTATTGGCTAGATGAGTTACAAATAAAGCCAAATCTGAACGAGTTGGGAGCAATAATGCGAAATGATAAAGACCAGTAGTTTTTCTTTGTTTGGGTTGAATATCAGCAGGCTGTAATAAAGAGATGAGGACAGTATTTCCATCAGCAGCAAGCTTAGCTGCAGTTTGTGTTTGTTCAATTATTTGAAAACCTAAAATGTTGCAGTAAAAGTTTAATGCTCTTTCCAGATTTTCCGTCTTTAATTGCAGGTTACTAACATAAACGGCCGGCGGATTATGATATTTCATGGTAATCCTCCTCAATGGAATGATGTTAAGGTATTCAAGATTAGTTTAGATTATCCTTTAAATAGTATGCGGCTTATTTATTATTGCCAGTAATTTAAATTTTGGACATTTTTCAGAAGGATTTTCTTGTAGAATAGGTAATTATCTTTTAGCAAGAGGGGGATAGCTAATGAAATGAATTGACATGTTCGTGATAATGGGCAGTTATTATGCACTTAGAACCCTTTGGTTTAACTGTTTTTACGGTTAATGAATTGATGAAATGAGAGTAAGAAAAACCATAGCGAGGTGAGGGAAACATTGTTTATAGATCTTACACATGAGATTACGGATCAAATGCCAGTTTATCCAGGTGACTCAGCTACAGGTTTTAGGCAAACAAGATTTCTTGACAAGGATTCATACGTCAATTATGAATTAATTATTAATATGCATGCTGGTACGTATATTGATGGTCCAAAGCATTTGACCGATAGTCAATCTTACCTAAATGATTATTGTTTAGAAACTTTTATTGGTGAGGGCTGTTTGCTAGATATTTCTGCAGAGCAAAATGTTATTCGGTATCAGCAAGAATATGAAGACATTATCGAAGGTAAGCAGATCGTACTTTTTAATACTGGGCACAGTAAGCATTTTGGCAAACCACGGTATTTTAATGATTATCCGGTGTTAAGTTTGGATGTTGCTAAAATGATAGTAAAGCATAAGGTAAAGATGATTGGTTTAGATACGCCTTCGCCCGATAAATATCCTTTTGCTGTCCATAAGTACTTGTTTAACCATGGAGTACTGATTATCGAAAATTTAACTAGGTTAGATCAATTGAAAAAACACAAGTCCTTTGAAGTGATTGCCTTGCCGCTAAAGCTGAAAGCAGATTCTTCCATCGCTAGAGTAGTTGCTAGGGTGCGTGATTCTTAAAGAACCTCTTCCATTTTTTTCTTACATGTATTTAAAATCTTCCCAATTAGATTGTATCTAGCAGGAGCTTCCCACAGATTGATTATTAATAAATAACTTTGTGAAAATCTAAGCAGGAATTAGTTTTGCATTTGACTAAACTTAACCATAGAAATAGATTTGCCATTTAGTAAGTTAGAACATTTAAATTACTATGGTAGGAGGTTTTCAGATGTTTAATTTGAGCGGGCGTGTGGCGGTAGTTACAGGTGCTTCATCTGGATTAGGAGTGCAAATGGCAAATGGGTTGGCGAAGCAAGGAGCTGATTTAGTGATTATGGCTCGACGTCTACACCGTTTAGAGGAAGTAGCGGAGCACATCAGAACTACTTATGGTGTAAAATGTTTGCCCATCCAATGTGATGTGACCGTTACTGAACAAGTTAATCAAGCTGCTGAAAAAACTATCGACCACTATGGAAAAGTAGATATTTTGATTAATAATGCTGGAGCCTCAAAAAATGCCGGAGTTCTTGAAATGTCAGATGAAGATTGGGAATTTACTATGCAAGCTGATTTAACAAGTGTTTTTAAGGTGACTAGAGCTTTTGCTAAATATATGGTGAAACAAAAATATGGTCGAATTATTAATATTGCCTCCATATACGGTCAGGTTGGTAATACAGTTATGGATACAGTTGCTTACCATTCGGCTAAAGGCGGTGTAGTTAATTTTACCCGGGCAGTAGCTGCTGAATTAGCCAAGTATAACATTACTTGTAACACGATTAGTCCGGGATATTTCGAAACAGAATTAACCGCTGATACATTAAGAACCGAAGCCTTTCAAAAGTTTGTAAAATCTTCAGTTCCTCTGGGACGTTGTGGTCGAGAAGGGGAACTAAATGCCGCAGCAGTATTTTTAGCAAGTGATGAAGCCGCATATATTACAGGTCAGAATATTAAGGTAGATGGAGGGTATACATCCATATAGATTTAATAGTGATGGTTATTATTTGGCTATGCTACTAATAGCTACTAAAATTTTGATGAGTTAGTAGAATAAAGGAATAATCGCAATGATTAAACCACAAAAATTGAACAAGGGAGATAAAGTAGCAACCATTAGCTTATCTTCTGGAATGGCTGGCGATCAGCAGTTTAGGTATCGATATGAACTAGGAAGAAGGAGATTAGTAGAGTTATTTGGCTTGGAAGTAATCGCCATGCCTAATAGTTTAAAAGGCAGCCAATATTTATATGAAAATCCCCAAGCCCGGGCAGAGGATTTTATGAATGCCTTTAAAGACCCAAGTATAAAAGGGATTTTCTCTAATATCGGTGGCGATGATACACTTAGAATATTGCCTTATATTGACTTGGACGTGATCAAGGAAAACCCTAGTCCGCTGAAAATGTACAAATGCATGCTTATACCATTGAGTTTATTACTAAAACCCTGCTTAGTAGCGAAATAATTGGTCAGATTCCCTCTAGTTCATATTGGACTTCTCAATGGTTAGCTTGGGAAAATCAAGAAAATAGTAAAATTCAAAGAGAGCTGGTCAAGGAAAATAGAGGATACGAAGTATTGCAAGGTCAAGGATTTCATCTGTATATTTAAAACCTCTAGCTGATAAGCTTGGTTTAG
>JAAYMV010000125.1 GCA_012521185.1 Bacillota bacterium | reverse complement strand
GTAAAACAGATCATCGAGCAAACTTAAGAAATAGCGAGTAAAGAACACGAAACGGTGTCCGATTATCTGGGAAAGGCTCAATATAGTACGTAACTAAATAAAAGGGGAGGTAGTACAAGTGAGAAAGATCAGCATAACATTATGTATGACTTTTATGACTTTACTGATGGTCTTAATTGGAACAATCTTTGGAACAGCTTTAGCCGTTGATCAAACATCGATGCGACTGAACTCCATGACAGCAGAGCTGGCAAATATCTTATATGATGAATATACCGACATTCATAATTTCTCCACTTCATTATTAGATGTTGATGGCGTCCGCTTATATACTGAGCAGAGTAATATTTTAGGTGGGGATCGCCGTCCAAATGCCTTTAATGAAAGCACTAACAGTATCGGTTTTATTGGAGACCTTTTTGGTTTTAAATTAGGTGTTTATTACGAGCAAACTAGAGCTCAAGATGCTAGCAACAGTGAGGAAGAAAGCGTGATCAAAGAAGCAGACGAATCAGTAACGAAAAGCTTAACTAAAACTAATGAGACCAACAAAGAGAACTATACCGTATCTAGTATCTTATTAGCTAAATCCCTTTCTGAAATAACAGATCTAGGTATTAAACTTGGAGCACAGCTGGAAGATAACAGTTATAATTACTCAAGAGATATCACCACAAGTAACTCACAAAGTGATGATAAGACTTTGGACACCCCTGAGCATGATAAAGTCGATAAGAACAATATCTTGTTGTTAGGCGTAGATTTGCGAACAGGTATTGGTTCTGGTGTATTATCTTATGGCTTAGAAGTTAGTCCTATTATTAGGCAAGTTGAACTGCTTAAAAATAATGAAGGCACCGGTTGGTCATCTAAAACAGAAACATCCGCATCTTTTATGAGTCCAGCTTTAATGTTTAAAGCTAAATATGAAGTGCCAGTATTACTTTTTGGTAAATCCGCGGTTATCAGAACTGGCGGGAACTTACAGCGGCTTAGTGTAAACTATGATGAGACTCAAACTACAACTGTAGTTTCTGAAACTATTCTTGAAGATGTACATTACACTGAAACAACAAATTCCAAAGAGAATCGTAGCGAACGAGAGACTGGTTATCAATTCTATATCGGTTCAGAAACACAAGTTAATCGCCATACCGTATTAGGTTTTGGTATTAAATTAAATACCTTAACTAGAGAAATAGTTAGGACTGTAAAAGAACAAGAAACAGAAATATCACAAGTTATAAAGAATGCTGGAGAGGTCGACGAAAACAACTCTTATTTAGAAACTGCAGTTGTTACACCAAAAGAAATCGTAACAGATGCAGCAGCTAACTTAAGCTTAGTTATACCTTTCGGTTTAGAAACAAAGCTAACAGATTCCTTTACTTTACGTTTAGGTGCTGCTAGTACCTTTTATAATAAAACAATTTCCAGAACAGTTACTGAGACTGGAGAAACAGTAACAGAAAGAGTTCGTAAGTATGATAACGGAGACGAACAGATTATGGAAGAAAAAACCGGCGTTCAGCAAGCCATAGATGTAGACGAAACAGTGCATATCAGGAATACAACTGAGCTAAATTTTGGCTTTGGTTATGAGATCAATGAGAACATTTCTCTAGATTTTAGAACAGCTGGCGATTTCACCAATCTTAATAACCTAAGATTATCATTGAATGTCAAATTTTAGTAATACTAAATAACCCTAGTGAATTAATTTTCACTAGGGTTGTTTATTTGCTGGTTTTTAGTTTGAGCTTCGATCAATCTTTGTAAATCATAGCCGCTAGGATTCTGGAAGACACGTAGATCGAATTCAGGAATAATCGCTAAAATATGGTCGAAGAGATCTGCTTGGAATGCTTCATAATGCACCCAGCGTACATCATTGCAGAATACATAAATCTCTAAGGGCAGTCCATCAGTAGTGGGTTGCAACTGCCTGACAACCATGACTAAATCCTTATTAGATAACGGGTGGTTACGAATATAGGCGGACAGATAAGCGCGAAAGGTACCAATATTAGTCATATGTCGACCATTAACATTAGATGATGGATCTATGTTATGTTCTTCGTTGTATTTAGCTATTTCTTCACGTTTTTGTTTAATATAATCTTGCAGTAATTGAATTTTTTCAAAGCGCTGTAGCATTTCTTCATCACAGAACTTGATACTAGTTTGATCAATTAAAATATGGCGTTTAACGCGGCGGCCACCTAATTCGAACATCCCTCGCCAGTTTTTAAAAGAATCGCCAACTAATTTATGGGTGGGAATAGTTGTAATAGATTTATCCCAGTTTCTAACTTTAATAGTATGGAGAGCAACTTCCTCCACGTCTCCATCTGCGCCATACTTTTCCATTTCAATCCAATCACCGACGCGAATTTGGTCATTCATCGCTAATTGAATACCAGCAATAAAGGATAAGATAGTATCTTGGAAGACTAATAGCAACACCGCACTTAATGCTCCTAACCCACTCAGGAAAATCCAGGGGGATTGTCCAATAAGTAAGGATAAAATAATAGTGGTACCAAAGATATAAAGGACGATTTTAACAATTTGCACATACCCTTTAATTGGCATTCGATGGGAAATCGGATAGGTATTATATATTTCTAATCCAGCAGTTAATAAGCGATCTAAGGTTAGTAAGATAACAACCAGAATTAATATTTTGAGAGCGGAAGTAATAGGGGCTTGTAAAACGGTAAGAAAATATACTCCTTGCCGCATAATAATCCCTGGAATAATTAAAGCCAAAGCGTTAAAGACACCTTTCTCAAACAGGAACTGATCCCAGGGTGTTTTGGTTTTTAAAAATAGTTTGTGTAACCAATTTAGTACATATTTTTTTACCAAGTAATAAGCGATGGAACTAAGAGCAATGAAAAGAGCTAATAGTAAAAGATCCTTGATCACAGGATAGCTGATAATTTCCATGGTTAACCTCCTTGTTTTATAAATCCATTCGATAGGCCATTTGTCTAACTGCTGCCGGAGTTCGGCCTAAATGACGTCCAATAATTCTTGCAGGTATATAACGCCAATGGCAACGTAAATAGTGCTTTTCCGCTGGCTGCCAAAGATCGATTTTGGTTTCACGCCAAAGATTAGGTTTAGCGTAGATTGGTTTTTCTTGTGGATGATACATATCTGGAGTAACGATAGTAATGATTGTCGGCCATTCTTGTTCTCTTGGTTTAGCGGGAGGGCCGGCTAAAGCGAAATATGTCTTACAAGCATAGACTCTTTTATCTAGGAAACGTTCAACTATTTTAGCATCTTGTAGATCTAGTTGAATTTGTTTAATAGCTTCAATCTCATGGCAAGGATTTATTCGTTTAATGTAACGTTTCATTGCATGCGGACTAATAAAATAAGGATCAGGAACTAAAGCCATTGACTCACACTCCCTTGCCTATTCTAGTTCTAGGTGATTAGGAGAGCGTCCTGCTTTTTCTTAATTGCAGGAAATATTGCATAAAAAAAGGCTGTGAAAGAAGCGTTCACTTAGGGATTGAAGAAAAACTTAACTGAACAGCTTCAAGCGGAGCAAAAGTAAAAGACCAGTCACATTTAAACTTAATGGCTTGATGTGGCTGGTCTCTTTATTATTTTGTATTGTTTCCCACTGAAAGTATAAATTCAGCCATAGTCATTGCAGAATTTACAAGAAGTCTAGCATGATGCTCAGATATACTAATTCTTTGACTTCCAACACCATGCGCATCACTATTATTGTTTCTCATCT
>JAAYMV010000124.1 GCA_012521185.1 Bacillota bacterium | reverse complement strand
TCATGGGATGAACCTGTGAGGGCTTTTTTTATACCCGTAAAGGAGGTGGCCAGATGCCAAGAAAACCAAAAAGGCCTTGCTCCTTTCCCGGCTGTCCTGAACTGACGGACGGAAGGTACTGCGACACGCATCAAAAACAAGTTGATGCTTATTACAACAAATACGAACGAGATCCCCAAACAAGAAAACGCTATGGCCGGAGATGGAAACGCATCAGGGACAGATATATCTCAGAGCATCCGCTTTGCGAGGAGTGTCAAAAGTACGGAAGGCTTACACCAGCTGAAGAGATACATCATATTATCCCTTTATCTCAAGGCGGAACCAATGAAGACAGCAATCTCATGAGCCTGTGCACGAGATGCCACTCTTCAATCACCGCTCGCGAAGGAGAACGGTGGACAAGACGGTAGGGGCGGTCAAAATCTCCGGTGGATATGTTTCGTGCAACGGGCGTGGGGTCACGCGCGAAAAATCGCAGTTTCAAACGGGGCCTTCAAAAGAAATAGTCCTTCGCCTAAAAGAGCAGTATCCGCCGGGAACACGCGTTGAGCTTATCTGCATGGATGATCCGTACTCTAAGCTGAAACCGGGAGATCAAGGTACAGTCTCTTTTGTGGATGATATCGGTACCATTCATATCAACTGGGACTGCGGTTCTTCTTTGGGTGCAGCTTATGGTGTAGATATGATCAGAAAGCTATAAATGTACACAAATTAAGATTCAAAAAATCGTTCAAAATCCAGCGGAAACTCATGCAGAATTGCCTTCTCCCGTAGTAATCACGAGAGTAAGAGAACACGACAGTGAAAAAATGTTCATGGACAGACTAGAAAGAGCTATTTTTGACTCATGTGATGAAGACTGCAAAGCAACTCTATCAAGATATGCAATATGAAGAGAAGACATCAGTAGTCTTAGTACTTCTGCAAAAGAAGCAATGAAAAAGGGAGCATCGAACAAGCAGAAAAATTAATGAATCAAGTTATTAATAGTTTGGGCGCGTTTATTGACGCCTAATTGATACTTAGCGACTTGCCTGGAAATATCAGCAAAGATCCATTCGTCAAGCAAAAAGAAGCCGGAATCTAATTCCTTATTAAATAGAGTCAACGCTGTTTTAGTAGTAGATAAAACTAGTAAAAACATTATATACGAAAGGGGATTATAAATGAAAGACTTATATGAAAAATTTGCTTATGACTATGACGAATTCGGGCCAATAGAAGAGTATTTAGGCGATGAGAAGACATTCTTGAGGGATATTAATTTAATTGCTGAAAAACTTTATCTTATGTCTTCACAACTAAGGGATTCAATAAAGTTCATCTCCGCAATAAACAGATTTGAAAGCATAACCGTGTGACTGTCTGAAGTGACCCCCTAACGGTGTACAGTCGATGTGAACTGAGAAAATGCCATTCCTCTTTATAAGTGGCTGACTGCAAATACTTCATTTCAAGGATTTAATGGTCCTATGAAACTGGTTTTGACTCCGCTTGTTAAGAAGATGGATAAGGATTATAAAAATAACGGCAATATAAAAATGGAATTTTACAAAGTTCTTGATTGACAGAAATGGAGATATCGTTGCTCGATTTGAACCTGCTGCTGATATGAAGGACGTAGAGCAAAAATAGAAGAGGTTCTGTAAATGTTCTATTTTGTTCGCCTGTCAGAACCAGAAGAAGAACAGATAGCTTATCCCTGTACATGGAATATTGATTGTGGTAAATTAAACAGTGGAGAATGAAATGAGGAGGCACCCTATGGTTGAAAATAAATATGATTGTCTGGAGCTTGAAAATCAGCTTGTTTTCCACTATATGCCTGTGCAAAATAAATAGTGAGAAAGTATAAGCCTTTTTTGGATAAGATAGATCTCACATATACACAATATATTACTATGATGGTCCTATGGGAACAAAGGGCATTATCGGTAAAAGAACTTGGAGAATATCTTTATCTGGGTTCCGGCACGCTTACACCGGTATTGAAAACCCTTGAAAAAAAGAATCTTGTGAAAAGAGAAAGATCCAGCCAGGATGAAAGAAGCTGGTTGTTTCTGTTGCAGAAGAAGGATTAAAGCTCCGGGAACAGGCTTTGGAAATTCCCAATAAAGATGGAGCATGTATACCACTGGATAAGGAAGAAGCCATGGAATTATACCGTATACTCTATAAACTACTGGGTGGCTTTTCAGCATAGTAACAACCTATGATGTTGTATAAGGTTTGAGACCAATGTAATAACCGTGACTTGAAGTGACGATAGTTTAAAAAGCAAATATTTGTGAGGTGAGAGGTTATGATTAAAATAGCTGTATTGGGTTATGGTAATATAGGCAAGGCAGCGATCGAGGCTATTAATGCAGCACCGGATTTTGAGCTTGCTGGGGTTGTAAGTCAATCCCTTGAAAACGGTGCTCTTGGGGAGATTCCGGTTGTGCGCAATATAGACGATTTAAGAGATGTGCAAGTTGCTGTTTTGTGCATACCAAGCCGAAAAGTGCCCGATATCGCAGAGGAAATTTTGTTGAAGGGTATTTCAACCGTAGATTGTTTTGATATTCACAGTGAAACATACAATCTGTTTACGCGACTTGATGTAGCAGCTAAAAAGGGCAGGAGTGTAGGTGTTACTTCTGTAGGATTTGATCCGGGTATCGATTCCGCTATTCGGGCATTACTTGAAGCGGCGGCACCTAAAGGGATAACATTTACCAATTTTGGACCTGGTATGAGTATGGGCCATACCGTGGCTGTTAAAAAAGTTGCCGGAGTTAAAGATGCGATGTCTGTCACAATACCTGTTGGCGCAGGGTTACACCGTCGTATGGTCTATGTTGTACTTGAAGAAGGTTCAGATTTCAATACGGTATCGGCGCAGATAAAAGCCGACCCGTATTTTGTCAACGATGAAACCCATGTTGTACAGGTTACAGACGTAGATGCGATAATCGACAGGGGACATAGTGTGAAAATCGAGCGAAAAGGTGTATCGGGAGCAACACATAATCAACGTTTTAGTTTCGAAATGAAAATAGATAACCCTGCGATGACAGCACAAATGATGATTTCTGCTGCAAGGGCTGCCATCAAGCAAGCACCTGGTGCATATACCATGCTGCACCTTCCACCCATCGATATGCTTTATGGTTCGCAGGAAGAACTTATTCGCCGCCTGGTGTAAATAATCCGAAGCAAACGCAACCCATACAGGTTGCGTTTGCTTTATTCGAATATGAAAATATTGGAGCAAAGGCAAGGTATGAGGGTTTTTTCGGTGCTACGTAAAATAAAATTTGAAAATTACTAATGAAAATTATGGTAAGTTGTAGTATGATTGTACTTAAGGATATATACTGTAAAGGACATACGATCCTGGGCATATAAGTCTGATTTTTATTTTTCAGGGGATTTTCAAAATTTTGTATTTTTCCCTCCAACGGGCTTTAATATTGCATTTGAGTTTTACACAAACGGTGTACTACAGGAAACCTATTATATTGAAGATCTTGTGAAAGAAAATTGGTTAATTCCCAAGTCTACTACAAAAGCCTGGTGGCTTAGTTCTGACGAGAAAATAACTCAGAATAAAAACATACTGACATTTGTTAAGGACCCCTTAGACGGTTGGACAGATTGTATAAAAATGTAATACAATTTGTTCAAGGGGGAAGAAAGTATGAGGAAGAGATTCACAGTTGAACAAAAATTAGCAGCAATTAAGGATTA
>JAAYMV010000123.1 GCA_012521185.1 Bacillota bacterium | reverse complement strand
TCTTTACCTGTTTTTGTCCGTTCTGATTCTTTGGATGATTCTTCTAGATTGATTTCTATTGGTTTCATGAGTGGCTCTGATATGGATTTTTTAAGCACAAAAAAACTCCGCACTTGGCGAAGTAAGATCTGTTCTGCACAAACAGATTTAAGAGATAAGTTAGTTTCTGCTTTTAATGATAATGTACACCAATTATATACACAAATTAACACGCTTTTAGATAATTTTGAATTTGAATCTGTGCAAGTACCTAAATAACTATGACAAAAAAAGCCGCAACGGGAGTTCCTTGCTTGCAAGGTTCCCCGCCGGCTTTTTTGTATAGTATTAGGCTTGCGAAATTCAACCAAAACATCAATGCGTATTAAATGTGTTAAATTGTGCATATTATACTTAGAGATGATATACTGTTGCTGGAGGTGATAAACATGGCGACCGAACCTAAACCGCGTCTTAATTTGGCTTTAACGCCTGAAATTGAGAAGTATATTACTGAATCTGCTGAAGCTATTGGTATTGCACGTTCTGCTTTCGTACTTCTGTGTGTCAATCAATACAGGCAGAATGAACGTAATTACGCAATGATGAGTATGGTGCCGGCGATTGAAAGGCTAGCTGCCTCCGAAAATAAAAAGAAGGAGGGAACTACTGATGTTCAAGATTAGTCTACGCGGTGAGTCTGCGGACTTGTTTATGAGAATTATGGCGCTAAATAGCAAAATCGATAAGATCAACGGAAAAATGTTAGCTCGTGATGTCCATAATCAGCAATTTGGAACAGTCGATACAGATGGCGTAATAACCTATCTCGAGAATGAGTGGGATTCTTTGATGAATGAGCGTAATAAACTCGTTAATAAACTTAGTCACGAATTGGGTTAGCCTATGAGCGCGTGCGCGAATATTTTCCTAATGACGCTTTTGAACTCTGTGGGTGCACCGAAATTCGTTATTTTATTTCGAGGATCTACCAGCTCTCTCTAACAGCTGGTAGAAGTGCCCTTTTTGGCAAAATTTGGAATCGGGGTGGTTATTTGATTCGTTGTAGTTTGGATAATGTGACACTAGTTAGCTCCACAGCTAGTTTTGTTAGCTCAATCGGAGAGTTACTTCAGAATGGGTGGGAATTAGTTCAGCCTCAAAGCGTTGTATTTCGGACTTTAAGGGATACGGGGACTAGTTCTAATAAAGTTAGAGCTATCTTCATGCAAATGTATAATTTGCCCGGAGAAGACAATCAGGGGACAAGAATAGAGTTCAACCCAAATTATATTTCGGTTGATGAAGTTGTTGAGCATATTTCTTTTTTGACATCGTGTAATCAATTTAGGCTTAGCCGTTTGGATATTGCTTTTGATATCTTGAATGAGTACGATCTGCATGATTTCGTGATAGATTTACCTAGAGTAAAACGTAACGTTTACACTTCTAGTGCAGGTAAGCTTGAGACATTATATCTAGGAGCTCCAAAAAGCAATAAACGTGTTCGAATTTATGACAAGCGTTTAGAGCGTTTGTCTGCTGGCTATTCTGAGCTTCAACTACCGTCAATGTGGTGGCGTGTTGAAGTTCAATTAAGGGCTGATTATGCTAGGGACTGGGTTCATTGCGTTGAACCATCTTTACCTGTTTTTG
>JAAYMV010000122.1 GCA_012521185.1 Bacillota bacterium | reverse complement strand
ATTCAAGAGGTCAGGGGTTCGACTCCCCTTATCTCCACCATATAGAAATTATGCAGAGACCGAGAGTTCGGTCTCTTTTTATTTTATAAAACTAATTTGCTTTTCGATTTATTGTTATTCAGCAACCCTAGATATTTTCCACTCATTATTTTCTTTGTAAATTCCGATAACGATTGTTTTATTATGCTGGATTATGCTATTATCTATAATAAAATAAGTAGCGATATCAGTGAGATAGAGATAGAGGAGAGAGGAGCTTATTATGTTTCAGTTAAAACGTACTTGTTTTCTTAGAGGTAGTCGCTTGGCTATTCCAATCATGATTGGGTACCTTCCTTTAGGCCTTTCTTTTGGAGTATTGGCAGTTCAATCTGGAGTTAGCTGGATTGATGCAACATTAATGTCTATTTTTATTTATGCGGGTGCAGGTCAATTCATGGCGATTAATATGTATGCTTTAGGGGCTGCTGCTATGGAAATCGTCATCGCTTGCTTTATTTTAAATCTTAGATATTTTGTTCTTGGTTTTACCTTAGGTGATAAGTTTCGGAATCTCAAAAAAACATGGCGATATTGGTTATCATTGCAAGTGACTGATGAAACTTTTGCTGTAGCGGCCTTGGAGCCGATAAATGAGTCCGATCCTCACTATCAATATTTTTTGGGTGGCTTATTTATGGCCTCATGGGGTACATGGATCTTTAGTAGTATGCTGGGTGGCTTGTTGTCAAATTTTATACCAGCTGGATTAGGTAACAGCATGTCTATTGCTTTATATGCTATGTTTATTAGTTTGTTGGTGCCAGCAGTAAGGGAGAATATTAAAGCTGGTTACATAGCAGTCTTAGGGGCTTTGATTAGTACGCTGTTGAGCAGAGTTATGTCTACTGGGTGGAGTATTGTTATAGCTACTTTGGCAGCCAGCTTAACTGGAATTTATTTCTTTAAGGAGGTAGAGTAGAATGAGCTTTTATCAAATGTTAGCATTACTGTCAATAACTACAGCTGGACCTCGGATGCTTTCGGTATTATTGTATGAGCGCATGACTCTACCTGATTGGAGTAAGCGATGGCTGCAAAGTATTCCATATGCAGTCCTTGGCGCTTTAATTTTTCCTAGCATTTTAGATGTAGTTCCAGAATCACCAGTTAGTGGGTTGCTTGGTGGCTTAGCAGCTGCCTTTTTAGCTTGCCGAAAAGTGAATGTCATGTTCGTTATTTTTGGTTCCATTGCAGTAGTCTTTGTCCTTCAGTTAATTGGGGTATGACAGCATAAACTGTGGGGAAAAAACTATGAGGAAATCAAAGCGAAATAAGCTAATAGTTGTTTCCCAATTGCTGATTGCTTGTATTATAGGACTTATCGCATTTGCAGACCAGCTAAAAGCTATTGGCAGTATTCGGCAAATTTCAAGACAGTTATATTATCTTGAGTATCAAGGGAATTATGGATTAGCACAATTTCTGGAACAGGGCGGCGCAGCTAATGATGAGGAGTTAACTGACTTTTTGACGAGTTTTTTCACTAAAGGTTTATATAGGTATGCTCCTCCAAAGCAAATATTAGGCTGTAGTACGATAGCGGCACAGCTACCTGATGGCGGTTATGTATTTGGGCGCAACTTTGATTTAGAAGATTGTACCACGTTAATTATTCGTACTATCCCGAAATATGGCTATGCTTCCATATCTACTACAAACTTGCAGTTCCTGGGCATTGATAATGATTTTTCTCTAAGCAATCCTTTGAATCGGTTATTGGTGTTAGCGGCAGTTTATGTTCCGCTTGATGGTATGAATGAAAAAGGATTATGTATCTCAATCAATGCTATAGAGCATTCTAGGCAAACTAATCAGAATACTGATAAACCAGATCTAACTACAACAGCAGCGGTTCGTTTACTTTTGGATTATGCAGCTAGTGTCGAGGAGGCTGTTAGTTTATTAGCACAATATGATCTGCATGCTTCTGCTGATGTTGATTATCATTTTGCAATCAGCGATGCAACAGGAAATTCCGTAGTGGTGGAGTATATAAATAATATGATGGTTGTACTGGAAACACCTGTGGTAACGAATCATTTCCTCGTTCCTGGATCATATTATAAAGTAGGTTTACCAGCCAATGATCGACGGTATGAATTGTTAATGAATTACTTTAACAAAAAACAAGGAATTTTATCTCATGAAGATGTAAAAGAAGCATTGGCCGCTGTTGCACAGAATGACGAAATCCAAACCCAATGGTCTATTATTTACGATCAAACAAACTTTGAACTAGCTTTTTATCACAAGCAGAATTTCGATAAGCCTTAGTATTTTAGCATAAATGGTCATCATATAAAAAACTTCAAGTAAAAGGGTTGACATTTACTAAAGTACCTGTTATAATTTTAAAGTGTCCGGGCGAATAGCTCAGCTGGGAGAGCACCTGCCTTACAAGCAGGGGGTCACAGGTTCGAGCCCTGTTTCGCCCACCATGCGTTAGTAGCTCAATTGGTAGAGCATCGCGTTGCCATCGCGAAGGTTGCGAGTTCGAGTCTCGTCTACCGCT
>JAAYMV010000026.1 GCA_012521185.1 Bacillota bacterium | reverse complement strand
GGCGGCTGGATTTGAACCAGCGACACTACGGGTATGAACCGTATGCTCTGACCAACTGAGCTACGCCGCCATGACAAAATTTATTATATCCAGTTTACAGGAATAAGTCAAGAGCTTTTTTAAAAAACTCCCCTAAGATTTTATCCTCTTAGGGGAGTTACTTACCTTATAATAGTGCATTCTGGATAATAAAGGAAGCAAACACTACAGACACCATGGAAATCAATTTAATCAGAATATCCATGGCCGGTCCTGCAGTATCCTTAAAGGGATCTCCTACAGTATCACCAGTTACAGCTGCAATATGTGCTTCTGAGCCAGTCCCACCATGATTTCCTTCTTCTACATATTTTTTAGCATTATCCCAAGCACCACCCGCATTGCCATACATAACAGCTAAAGCAAAGCCGGCCACCAATGAACCTGTTAATAGTCCCATTACACCTTCTACACCAAGCAGCAAGCCAATGACTATTGGTGTAGCTACAGCTACTACTGAAGGCAGTATCATTTCCTTTAACGCAGTCTTGGCACAAATATCTACACATTGTGCATAATCCGGTTTAACGCCAGATTCTCCGGCTAATAAGCCTTTTATTTCCCTAAATTGTCTGCGCACTTCTACTACAACAGCCTGAGCTGCTTTTCCAACAGCCTTTAAGGTCATGGAGCTAAATAAAAATGGCAACATCGCCCCTAACATTAATCCACCTAAAATCTTTGGATTCAAAATAGTTAGATCCAAGGTAAAATCAAGGCCTAAATCAGCAGCTATTAACTCTACTTGTTCTCGATAAGCAGCAATTAAGGCCAAGGCTGTAAAAGCTGCTGAACCAATACAGAATCCTTTACCAGTAGCAGCAGTAGTGTTACCTAACTGGTCTAAAGCATCTGTTCTAGCCCGTACTTCAGGCGGTTGATGTGACATTTCGGCAATTCCACCTGCATTATCGGCAATTGGACCATAAGCATCTGTTGATAATGTAATTCCTAAAGTAGCAAGCATACCAACAGAAGCTAAACCAACGCCATAAAGTCCTAGATTAAAACTAGTTAGACCGCCAGCTACATAAAAGCTTGCTAAAACAGCAATAACAATAATCAAAGTCAACGGAGCAATCGAAACCATCCCAGCGGCCATTCCTTGAATAACAACTGTAGCATGTCCTGTTTCAGAGCTAGCGGCTACTTCTTTAGTAGGTTTATATTGGGATGAGGTATAATACTCAGTACAGAGACCAATACCTATTCCAGCTAATAACCCAAGCAGAACAGCCCAATACATACCCATATTATCCCAACCTAATAGCAAACCAATAACAACAGGTGCGATAATTGCTACCAACCCAGCAGCAACAAACACCCCACGTCTTAAGCCCATTAATAACTGTCCTTGACTTGCATCTTCTTTAGCACCCACAAAAATCATGCCGATCATCGAAGACAATACACCCACCGCAGCAATAACGATCGGTACTAATACACCTTGAACACCAAATCCAGCTGCTACTGCAAGTGCACAGGTTGCTACAATCGACCCTACATAGGATTCGTATAAGTCGGCGCCTAATCCAGCAATGTCTCCCACATTGTCACCAACATTATCCGCGATCACCGCAGGATTTCGAGGATCATCCTCAGGAATTCCTGCTTCAGCCTTACCAACCAAATCCGCGCCTATATCTGCACCTTTAGTATAAATGCCACCCCCAACACGGGCGAATAGGGCTAAAGTACTTGCACCCATACCAAAGTTCAACATGGTGCTAGTAATAATTTGAATCTGCTGGGCCGTCACTAAATCACGATAAAACCAACTTAAAAAAATATACCAAAAACTTAAATGAACTAAAGCAAGACCCACTACCGTAAGACCCATTACTGAGCCGCCAGAAAATGCAACTTTTAGAGCTTTACTTAAACTGGTCCGGGCGGCATTAGTGGTTCGGACATTAGCATAGGTTGCTGTATTCATCCCAATATATCCTGCCAATGCCGAAAAAATTCCACCAGACACAAAAGCCCAAGGAACAAAAACATTTAAATAACCAAGAAAAACAAAACCATATAAAACTACAAACATTACTACAAAAAAAAGCGCTACTACAAAATATTGTCTTTTAATGTATGCACGAGCACCAATCCGAATCGCCTCGGCAATCTCCCGCATTTCTGCAGTGCCCTCATCATATTTTTTTACATGTGCTACAAAATAACCAGCTAAAATCAAGGCAATAACTGATATTACAGGAGTGAAATAAGTAAAAAAGCCGACCATTTGTCATCCTCCCTGTCCTGTTCAATTTGATTATTCCTTGCTAAGAAAAGTCTGTCTGCAACCCTCCTCTATAAAAATGTTAAAAAGCCTCTATATTTAATTTTATGTTAACGAAGTCCTAATTCCTGCTTATTTAGCAGGCAAAGTTAACATTTTTTTATCATTGTAATTTTTACTTGTTGTAATCTATATTTTGATGTAAGATTAGTTATAATTACGGAAGGGGTGACTTCATGGCTGGCTCATCATTTGGCAAAAATTTTCGAATTACTACTTGGGGAGAATCACATGGCGAAGCTTTAGGAGCTGTTGTCGATGGTTGTCCAGCTGGAATAAAGTTAAGTGAGGCTGATTTACAAAAAGATCTGGATCGAAGAAAACCTGGTAGAACTGAATTTGCTACACCGCGACAGGAGGCAGATCAAGTGAAGATATTATCAGGAGTCTTCGAAGGTTATACAACCGGAACTCCGATTTCACTGATTATTTATAATAATAATCAGCGTCCCTATGACTATAGTGAAATTGCCCAGTACTATCGCCCAGGACATGCTGATTATACCTATGACCAAAAATATGGTTTCCGTGATTATCGCGGTGGAGGACGTTCTTCGGGACGAGAAACAGCTGCTCGAGTAGGAGCTGGAGCGATAGCCAAAAAACTCCTAGCGGAATTTGGTATTGAAATTAATGCTTACACCTATTCCATTGGCAATGTAGAAATCAATCCAGAACGCTTTCAAAAAGAAGAAGTTTCTAACAATCCAGTAGCGATGCCAGATCCAATTGCTGCTGAACAAGCCGTAGAATTTCTACGAAAGATCAAAGACCAAGAGGACTCTGCTGGCGGTGTCGTCGAATGCATCGTAAACAATGTGCCAGCTGGATTAGGTGAACCGGTTTTCGAAAAACTTGATGCCATGCTAGGTCGAGCAATTTTCTCTATCGGTGCAGTAAAAGCAGTGGAAATCGGCAGTGGAATTAATGCTAGCAAAATGACTGGGTGGGAGCACAATGACTTCTATCGATATTCTGAGGACCAAATTTTAACCAAAGAAAGCAATAACGCAGGAGGAATTCTTGGCGGAATTAGTGATGGCTTTCCAATAAAACTGAGAGCACATATTAAGCCTACACCAAGTATTCATAAACAACAGCGAACAGTTAATAAGGCAGGCGAAAACATTAACATCCAAGTTAAAGGCCGTCATGACCCAATTATTGTCCCGCGGGCGGTGATCGTAGTCGAAGCAATGGTTGCTTTAACATTAGCCGACTATTTATTGCAAAATACTATGTCCAATATAAAATTACTAAAACGAGCCCTGCAAGCACCTGAATAAAAACAGGTGCTTTTCTTGATACTAAAAGTATTACCTGAAAATTGGGAGGCTCTATGCAACAAACTACTAAACAAAAAATGCTCTTCGTACTCCTACTGCTAGTGCCTTTTATCTGGGCTCTAAGCAACTCTATGATCATTCCCATTCTTCCGCAGGCTCAACGTCAGCTTAATATTTCACGCTTTCAATCCGGACTTTTAATTACAGCACTCTCGAGCCCAACAGCTATATTTCTGCCTTTGACCGGTTTTCTATCAGATCGCTATGGTCGAGTAACGATTATGTTTCCAGCAATTCTCCTTTACGGATTAAGTGGTCTGGCAACTGGAATAGCTGCCGCATTTAAATCTTATCCTTTAATGATTATTTGTCGTTTTTTCCAAGTATCTTAGCTGTTCCTATTAGCTGCTGTCTTTTGCTATTCCAAGTTAAGACCAAATGCCAACAGCAGCAACCACCAAAGCTAACTCAATTAGTACAACAAAAAAAGCGACTCCTATTGGTCGCTTCCATCACTACTTTTAGCATTGTTTTTCTTTGGTTTGGCAATCTTTTTCTTCTAGCAGAGGTAGTCGATTCCTTTAATGTAACTCCTTCCTGGCAAGGGTTTCTTTTAGCACTACCCGCATTACTAATGACCTTGACTACCACAATCATTGGTTACAGCTGGCTATTTGGCAATTGGGAGCGGATTGTTTATTAAACTAGCAAGCAATAGCCACAATCTTAGGTAAGCCAATTTTCGGTGTTAATTTTCTAGCAAGATAACGAGCTACTATTGCAAATATCCCTAGTCCAGCTATCGCCCCTAAACTAGCAGTCGCATCACTTTGAGTTATAGCTAAAGCTACAAAGTAACCTAAAAACAGTCCGGAAAGGGGAATACCATATAAAATACCAACAGCTTGCAAAAAATTACGGGATGGATATTCTAAAATGATTGTATCGCCTACTTTAGCTGAGATCGGATTTTTTACTTGAAGAACTGTTTCTTCTGGTTTTTCGTTGCCTGTAAGCCGCATACAACCTTTACAATTTCCACAAGCAGAGGTTGGATTATTTAATTTTACCCAAGTACCACGCTCATTCTTTTCAATAACCACTGCTCTTTGACGCATTCTAATTCACTTCTTTCTTAAGCACCTTGCTTTTTTCAATATAATATTGTATAATAAAAATTGTGGAACCATGGTGTAGATGGTTAACATGCCAGCCTGTCACGCTGGAGATCGCGGGTTCGAGTCCCGTCGGTTCCGCCATTCATGTTATAGTTAATAAAAAGCGGCTTGTCACCGCTTTTTTTGTTTTTTAATATAGTTGTTTGTTGGAAAATAGCAATGAGCTAACATCATTCCTGGTCAAGGCTTTGTAATTGCTCAATAAAAATATCTAATCGACACATTCTTTCGTCGCCTTCCCAGTGAACACAGGATTCACAGCTACGAATCTTAGCTTGTTCTACCCGCTCAAACTCACTGCATGATTCTCCTACAGAAAGCATTTGCTCTTTACTAGGCATGAGTTTCCCCCTTTTCAAGGTTTAGCATTAGTTTACCCACACCTAGTAATTACTAAACTATTGATTAGCTTCAATAATATTTTTAACTCCTTCGATAATCCCCTGACTGGTAATAGTTGCATAAGTTGCAGTGTCTACATCTACACTTTGAGTTTCAATTATCTTAGGAATAACTTGATCAATAGCAAGATCAGCTATACCTGGAGTATCATCATGCACAACATCGATGCTTACAATTTTACCGCCAGATACAGTTACTGTTAGTTCAAGATCACTTTTGAATCCACGAGAAGTACCGGTGTAAACTCCGTCTGGTAATAGCGCTTTAGTAGTTGTTTCTTCAGACGCAGGTTGATGCTGAGTAATAATCTTTTTCACACCATTTATAACAGCTCTAGTGGATAAGGTAGCATAAGTAACAGTATCAACGTCTGCACTTTGGGTTTCAATTATATTAGCAACCACCTGTTCGATGGCCGGATCGGCAATACTTGGAGTGTCATTATGCTCTACATCAATACTCGTTATTTTACCACCTGACACAGTAACCGTTACTTTAACATCACTACTAAAACCCCGTTCTGTAGCGGTGTAAACACCATCAGGCATTATAGGGTCTACCTTATCCCGACTATTCCACAGGTGGACAGAAATAACTACTAAAAGACATAAAAGTGCTACACTAATGAATTTTCTATATTGCTGATTCAAAAACAAAACCTCCTTTCCTAGTTTAACTCTCATAGTTAATTTCGCTAGGTACAGAGGTTTTCCTGCTAATTATTTAAATGTTCTTATTTACCCTTTAGAATGTCAAATACTTGAGCGGCATCCTTATCACCACGGCCAGATACGTTAACTACAATAATTTTGTCTTTTGGCAAAGTAGGAGCCAACTGAAGAGCATAGGCCACGGCATGAGCACTTTCTAAGGCGGGAATTATGCCTTCAGTTTTTGACAAAACCTGAAATGCTTCAAGTGCTTGCTCATCGGTTACCGAAACATATTTTGCCCGACCAGTTGCATGATAAAAACTATGCTCTGGACCTACACCTGGATAATCAAGACCAGCAGCAATAGAACTAGTTCTTGCTGGTTCGCCTGATTCATCAATTACTGAGTAACATTTAAACCCATGAATAACAGCTGGCTGACCATAGCTAATCGCTGCTGCGTGTTGACCGAGACCACTACCTTTACCACCCGGCTCAACACCAATAAATTGAACAGATTCATCCTCATAAAATGGGGCAAATAGGCCAATTGCATTACTGCCGCCGCCGACACAAGCAATTAAGTAATCGGGTAAACGATGGGCTCTTTCTGCTAATTGTGACCTTGTTTCCCTACCGATAACGGATTGAAAATCTCTAACAATATCTGGATATGGATAGGGTCCTACTGCCGAGCCTAACAGGTAATAAGTGTTTTTGTAATTCGCTACTAGATCTGCCAAAGCTGCATCTACCGCTTCTTTTAATGTTCGATCACCATCTTTCACGGCAACTACTTTTGCACCCAATAGTTCCATTCGGAAAACGTTAAGTGCTTGGCGACGGGTATCCTCCTCCCCCATATAAATCACACAGTCAATGCCAAATAAAGCACAAGCGGTGGCGGTGGCAACTCCGTGCTGTCCTGCACCTGTTTCAGCAATAATACGTTTAACGCCCATGCGCTTCGCTAACAATACTTGACCAAGTACGTTATTAATCTTATGAGAACCTGTATGATTTAAATCCTCTCTTTTTAAATAGATTTGTGCTCCACCAAGTTTTTCTGTTAGTCTTGCCGCGTAATACAGCGGGCTAGGACGACCCACATAATCTTTTAAATAATATTCTAGCTCAGATTGAAAATCAGGGTCATCTTTAATCGAATTATAAAAATCAGCCAAATGGTTTAAGGCCTCTTTCAATTCATCCGAAACAAACTGACCACCAAACTCACCAAAATATCCTTTCTCTGTGATTGCTTTACTCATCTCATCTCACCTCTCTAGTTTTATAAAACATTTATAATAATTCGGCCCAGTAACTGATAAATCCTTTTAATTGTTCAAAAGTTGGACTATATCCATTCCGTACATAAAAACCTGAGCTGGCTTTAGCGAGCAACAAGGCGTTTTCCAAGGATAAACCCATTAATATTCCTAAACAAAAACCAGCATTGAAATTATCACCAGCGCCAGTAGTTAGTACCGGATTCGGCGTATAGGGACCAGGCACGTGAGCTAAATTACCATCCTGAACAGCTGCAGCCTGATCAACGGCATGCACAACTACACACCATAAGTTAAGCTTAGCCGCTAACTGAGTTGTGATTTCCGTTATCGGGACTTGTTCTGGACTTGCACTTAAATCTAAATCTAAGACCTGGGCTAACTCTGTGGCTTCTTTCCTATTTAGCCCTAAAATCACTTTATAATACCGTTCCATTCCGGCTATTAATTCTAAGGCCTCTGCCTTATCTGTTCTGCTTCGTTTTTCTGGATCAGCTAAGTCAATAAATAAATAGGGTTGTTTTATCATCGGAATATCGGCTAAGAATTCCAATAACTTTATCCAAAGTTGATTCATATTTGGAATCATTGTCCAGTTAACCATCGCTACTAAGTCGACTTCAGTAAACAAAGTCTTCAGTTTACTTTCGCCAGCGGCTGCCACTAAGCTTTCCCAAGTAATATTAGTTAATGGTTCAAGCTTGCCAAGCATTATTTTACCGTCATTAAATTCTAAAGCATCGGTATGAGCAGGTTCTCCAATGGAAATCACCTGCTGACAGCTATTAACTAATTGATTAAATACAGGATGTATTTGTGGCATACCAAGGTTTCCAACATAAGAAACTAATTGGTCTGTAGCACACAGTGCATTGGCCATAATTGGGCCATTGCCGCCCAATTTTACTATGCGAGGTACCAGTTCAATATTAGTACTTAAATTAGTCGACCGAGAAATCCGATCGCCTAATTCAGCAATAGTTTTGATCCGAGTATAACTGAAACTTGAGAATCGTTGATCAACTACTTCGATAATTTCATCTACAAAACCATCAAAACCTATCGTAAAGCGAAATTGTGGTTTTAAGTCAGCTTGGCCTAATAATTGGCTTAATTTAATTAACTTGGCCAAAGCAAATCTCCCTTCCGTACAAAATTTAGCTCACATCAATCAACTAAAAAAATCACACTAAAGCGAGCTAAGAAATCAAATGCTGTTAAAGCATCTAAAATTTTAGCACCATCCTCATCACTAATAATCGCATTTATCCTTCCCGGTTCCATTACATCTACTGCTTTCACTACTAACGGAATGGCCATCGGGTAACCAGGATCAGCAACTATCCGGTTTAAAAGTTCTTGGGTAAGCTCTTTACCGTAAAAAACCAATCCAACAGATTGAATATAATCTAAGGAGGCAGTAAATCCTCCATAAATCAACTGACCTGATTCAGTAAAAATTCGTGGACTCATTCCACGATTAGCATTCAAACCACGTAAATCAACTACTAAGCCAGTATAGACCTGATCACCACTGGCTAGTTTTTCTTCCCAAAATTGTCGCACAGAATCCATATTTTGCTCCCGCTTACTAATGGCAAAGCCATCCCACCAATAGCGAGTATTTCCTTCTCCAACAATACTTAAAACTGCTTTCGAAAACTGTTCTGGCGTAACTATGCTCAAAGAAATCCGTTGACTACGCCCTGCATCTACTAAAGTATGTATTACTTGAGTTTGGTCTATAACTGTATTTCCTTGATAAAATATAATACTAACCTCAGCTTTACTTTGCGAACGATCACTTATTAAATTAAAAGACAATTCATAGGCTTGACCCTTCTCCAAACTAATAGCCTGTTGGTAACTAAGATCTGGTCCTAAAGTCAATTGACTACCTTGGGCTATTGCATTAGTCGCTAGTAACAATACTACTGTTAGACAGAGTATAGTTCGAATTAGTGCTTTCACTAAAACATCAACCTCCCTATTATTTCCTAGGAAATACATCTATACCTAAATTCGCTATCAAAGCTTGCTTTCCTTTGAATATTTACAAAGGAATGATTTGTCATTATTGACAGCTTCAGTTGGTGATGGTAACATAACACTAACTTATGTCAGTTTGGGAGGTTTGAAAAATGCGAACCACAACAGGAATAATTCTTATCTTACTATTATTATCTCTCAGTGGTTGCAGCTTGGTCACCGGTGGTACAAAAATATTTTTGCCCGATGAAGACCGACCAATTATCATTGAAGAAGAATCTAGAACAGATAAGACCATAATTTTTACTGATGGATTTGACTTCCCTGTAGGTGATGCTGATGGCAGAGGCTGGGGAATCACTGGTTATGGTTTCTTACAATGGAGCAATGTTAGTAATTCATGGCATCCTGGTGAAGATTGGAATATTCCTGGTGCAGGCAACGGCGATTGGGGTCAACCAGTTTATAGTATTGCTAACGGAATAGTCTTATTTGCCGGCTGGAATACTGCTCAAGGAAACATTGTATTAATTGAGCATACTATGCCAAACGGGAAGCAAGTTTGGTCTCAATACGCTCATCTAGATCGGCTCTATGTTTCTGCTGGCGAAATAGTTGGGCGACGGCAAAAAATTGGAACTGTAGGTCGGGGGCCAAATAATCGGTTTGCTGCTCATTTACATTTTGAAATCAAGCAAAAGTATTTGCCAAGTAATGGTTGGCCTCGAACCAGTGGGGTTCCCTGGAACAAGGAAAAGGTACTGGAATATTGGGTTAATCCATCTTTATTCATTTGGCAAAACCGCCCACGATAAATGATACAACTCAAATTATGAAAAAAAGGCGAAAACGCCTTTTTTTTATGATATGATAACGTATAATATCAATGAACAATAAAAAACAGTATCCCAGCTTAGAAAGGAGCTGTTTTAATGGAATTTAAACAGCTGGAACATTTAATTTATCGAGATTATCCAATGTCCAAGGCAACCTCATTTAAAGTAGGAGGCCCTGCAGATTATCTATTTCGACCCGAAACCATCGAAGATCTGCAACTTGGATTGCAATATGCCCAGCACTATCAACTACCAATTACGGTAATCGGCTGTGGCAGCAATTTATTAGTAACCGATAAAGGTATTCGCGGTTTTGTAATTCAGTTAGCCGAAAATTTTTCCAAGGCAACCGTTCATAACAATCAGATTACAGCTACTTCTGGCTGCTACTTCAGCGCCCTTAGTAAACTAGCTGCTTATCACAGTTTAACTGGCCTTGAATTTGCAGTAGGTATACCTGGTAGCCTTGGAGGAGCTATTTATATGAATGCTGGTGCCTATGACGGTGAAATCGGACCTTTAATAGAGGAAGTAGTCTGGGTGACAGCTGATGAAGTTGGTACTTGGAGCCGCGATGAATTTACTTATTCCTACCGAAATAGCAAAGCTCAGGAAGAAGGCGTCATTGTCGCTGGAGCAACTTTACAATTAGCGCCAGGAAATCCTGAGGAAATTTACGCCAAAATGAATGACTTTCAAGAGAAAAGGAGATCTAAGCAACCATTAGAATATCCCAGTGCCGGCAGCACTTTTAAACGGCCGCCAGGACGGTATGTCGGACCGATGATTGAAGAAGCCGATCTGAAAGGCTACTCAATTGGCGGAGCCCAGGTATCGACAAAACATGCCGGTTTCATTATAAACACCGGCAATGCTACAGCAACTGATATTATTAATTTAATTGAATTCATCCAAAAAACTATCAAAGAAAAATTTGACGTAGATTTAATCCCTGAGGTTAGAATTATCGGCGAAAAATAAACTTATCAACTTCGCCACCTTTTCCTGGGTTAATTCATTGTAAATCTGTCCATCTACAATTGCAACTGGGGCTTGTGCACAATTACCAAGACAACGAATTAACCCTAAGGAAACCTCCCCATCTTCAGTAGTTTCCCCAACTTTAATTCCTAATCGTTTTTCAAACTCCGCTACAATCTTAGCAGCGCCCTTTGTGTAACAACCTGTACCAAAGCAAACCTTAATTTCTTTAACCTTGCTCATGACTAAAGCCGCCTTTATTTTGCTTATCAAAATAAAATTCTAAAAATCCACCAATCACGGCTGTTAGAGGAATTGCTAACGCTAGCCCAATGCTTCCTGCCAAAGCACGAATCACTTCTGTAGCAATTAAATCCAAATTAATGATTTTACGCCATGCTACCTCATTAACTTGAAAAAGCAGTAGTAAAGGCAGAGAAGAACCTAAATATGCCAAAATTAAAGTGTTAGACATGGTGCCCAGCATATCTTGGCCAACATTAATACCCCTTCGAATTAAGACTCCTAAGGAAATATCTGGATTTTCCTCCCGTAATTGCTCCATGGATGATGCTACAGACATGCCTACATCCAGAATGGCACCTAATGCACCAATTATGATACCAGCAAACAATAATCCCTGATAATCGATGGTCGACTCCTGCATTAGCAGTATTTGGGCTTCATGGGAAGAAAGACCGGTTAAACTAGAAAGTTTTCCAAAAGCAAAAGCTAAGATACCGGCCATAATCAAGCCGCCAACTGTGCCACCTAAGGCTGCAATTGATTTGATGTTAATCCCACTAACAAAAAAGATAAACATCACTGATAATATTGAAGCAATTCCTACAGTAACCAAGACCGGACTGAAGCCTTGTAAAATCAATGGTAACAATATTAAGCCGACTATTACTGCCATTATAATTAACGACAGCAAGGCTTTAAAACCTTTAAAACCACCAATCAAAACTAAAGTTACTCCGAATAAGATAGTAATAACAATAATTCCATCTAAGCGGTAAAAATCTACTAAATCAACATGCAACTCGCCATACGGATAACTTACCTGAACTAATACTCGATCTCCTCTCGCTACTTCTAAATCATAATAGGGTTGACCAGTTAAAATATTTGCTACTACAACCTGTTCACCTTTATAAGGTTTTTCTAACAATTCCAATGTTACTGACTGTGTACTAATCTCTCCAAATGAGGCGTCGATTGGTTCACCTTCAACAACCTCAATTACCTTCGCCTTAATTAACTGTTCTTGACTGCCCTCAGCTTCATTAGCCAACACATTTCCACTAGTAATACATAGCACAATCGCTGCTAACAAAATAATCACATATCTGCGCACATTATTCAACTCCTAACAATTACTACCTGATCCAATCCGACAACTAATTTTGGCAATCGCTCTGATAATTCAACTGCAATTTCTTCAGTAAAACTGCCATGTAGTGCTACTACTCTCCCCCGATTGCAAGCTGCTATTGCTTGTATTCTCATCTGTCCAGTATCAAAGCTGCCAAGAAGATTCCAAACAGCTAAAACCACTTCGGCTGAATGATCACGAACAAGAACCGCATAAAGCTTAATAACTAAATCGTGAATAAACTGCCAGATAATACTAGCAACAAAAGCTACCAGTGGTGTCAGCACGCTAAAATACACAGCCGTCTCGGAAAACAAATAGAAGATACCGCTTAACATTGCAATAGCTAACGGCTCATGCCAACCAAATCTAAAATCTACTGATTCTCCTAGCTGCAATACGAAATACTTGTTTTTCCGTGTAGAATAACGCCTCATACTTGCTAATCCAATACCGGCAACAGGTAACAAACAAATATACGGCAGATTAACCATCACGTATTCATTAAATCCACTAACTTGAAAGAGCAAAGCTTGCATATTCGCATTAAAGCGTGCAAGAAACATTATTGAATAACGAATTAAAATCAAACTAATCCAGGGCAGTAAAGACAATAACAACCCTGCTAAAAAACCACCGCTTAGAACAATTACTGTCGTTAATACACCTACTCTAATTTCTCGCAATTGGAGCTCTCGTTCCGTTCTAGCAAACACCTTACTAAAATCACCTAACACGAGCTCATCCCAAGAGGTTATGGTGCCAATCATATATAAATATTCTTGGAGTTCGGTTCTATTCCTCTAGTTAGTTGCCAAAAACAAAAAAAGTCGGATAATCCGACTTCCTAACAAACAATGGTACCCCCAACCGGATTCGAACCGGTGCCTTCGCCGTGAAAGGGCGGTGTCCTAGGCCTCTAGACGATGGGGGCGCATATTAAACTGTCAATGGTGCCCTGAGCCGGAATCGAACCAGCGACACGAGGATTTTCAGTCCTCTGCTCTACCGACTGAGCTATCAGGGCTCAAATGAGCAAAAATAAAAAATGGCTGGGGTATCTGGACTCGAACCAGAGCATGCAGGAGTCAAAGTCCTGTGCCT
>JAAYMV010000025.1 GCA_012521185.1 Bacillota bacterium | reverse complement strand
CTTTTTATGCTTAATTTGTCGCTGATAATTTGGTTAATAAGCAGCAATAAAATCCTTCATAGTTCTGGCTGGGAATTATTCGGAGACTATTAGCGAGTGTAGGATGTAATTCAGTATTATTGACAGTAGTGAGACCAGGTAGACTACCTGGGATTTGTAGTTTTATTTTTGTTAGTTCTAATTGCCCGGGAAATTTTGCGAGAACTTGATCGATGATGGATTCATTTTCGGCAGGATTGATAGTGCAAGTTGAGTAGAGAATTTGACCACCTGGTTTTGCTGCAAGAACTGCACTTGTTAAGAGACGGCGCTGAATTTTTAGACTATTGGTGATTAGTTTTTGATGCCAGGAGCGATAGCTGCTGCGGTCAGTTAGTAAGAACAGTCCTTCACCGCTGCAGGGTGCATCTACTAGGACTTTATCAAAGGAGTTGGGATAGATTTTTCCAAATCTACTGCCATCAGCACAAAAGGTTTTAACATTTCGTACACCTTGTTTATTCAGGTTGTATTGCAGCCTTTGGTAGCGGATCTGGTTGATTTCGACAGCAATAATTTTGCCTTTGTTGTTCATCATGGCTGCCATTTGACTGGTCTTTCCTCCCGGAGCTGCTGCTAAATCTAAAACTATATTTTCAGCTTTCGGCTTTAAGATTAGTGGAGGAAGCATACTAGATAGGCTTTGTAAGTAAATTTTACCTTGCTTATAAGCGGTTAAGTTACATAACTGTTGTTCAGTTGCGTTTTTAATGATCAACGCATCTTGATACCATAAAACCCGATCAAATTTAATATTATTTTCTTTAAGTTCATCCATAATTTCGCGGATATCAGCTTTTAGTGTATTTACTCGTAAGGTAGGACAGCGTTGACTAGTATAACCAAGCAGAATTTGATCAGCTAACAAAGGTGGGAAATAGTCATATAATTGCTCAACAAACTTATTTGGTAACTGTCGTTTTGCTTGCCCAACAGATTTCAAAATATAACCTCCTTTTATGCTATTATTAGTTGAAATAATAAAAAAACCTGCTAGTGATGTGGCAGGGAAAAGCAGTTTATTCAAGAAATGATAAAAAAACAAATATTGGAGGAATCACTTTGCCAAAGTATCTAACTTATCAGGATCCTGTTAGTGGTTATCAGATTCGTCAGTATACTTGCGGGCGGGAACGGAATACGAAGTTGTATTTTACCACAGAGAATTTTACGGTAGATGATCGTTTCTTCTTTTTCTATAAGCAAGTGCCTGGCTGTAAAGGCAGGGGTGAGTTATATAAGGCAGAAGTAGAAACCGGAGAGATTGCTTTTGTGGCAGGTAGAGAGTACTATGGTTTTGCCATGGATCGGCATGAAAACTATGGTGTATTGGCTAAGGAGCACATTATATTCCGCTATGACTGTGATACTGAGGAAATGATAGAAGTAGGTGCTTTACCTCCAGGTGGACGTTTAACTGGTCATTTAACTACAAGCAGCAGTGGGATGATTTTTTGTGGTTACCAGCTAAAGAATTGTATTTATGCGTTAGTATCCCTTGATCCAAAGACTGGTAAAAGTGATATTTTATATCAAAGTGATTATAACCTTGGACATACCCAAGTTTGCCCTACTGATGACAATCTAATTCTATTCGTCCATGAAACAGGCGGAGATGCTTTACAGCGGATGTGGCTCTTTGATGTGGCTGATGGTAGAGCCTATCCTTATTATGTTGAACGAGAAGGAGATTGGATAACCCATGAAGTGTGGAGTGCCGATGGAGAAGCTGTAGTTTTTATGAAACTACCTCGTTATTTAATGATTGGCTCAAAGGATGGACATAACTTTAAAGTGGTAACAGAAATTGAGCAAATTTTGCACCCTGGTATTTCTTACGATGGCAAGTGGTTTTGTGCAGACCGAATTGGTTATTGGGATTTGGAAAGTCCTAATTTAATATATTTGATTAATGGAGAGACAGGTAAGCATCACGTAGTTGCTAGTACTGACACACCAAAAACTGGAGCGGATCACCTCCATCCTTCTTTTAATCGGAAAGGTGATATGATTCTCTTTAGTCGTCCGTTTCAAGATGGTAATACTCAAGTTTGTCTAATTGATTTAAACCAAATAGAATGACCATAGGGAAGGAGTAGTTGGTATAGAAAAGGATTACTATGGGCTAGCCGATGGCTTAAAAAGAAAATAGATATTTGAAGGGAAGATGACAATGTTAGTAGCAAAAGATGGATCTGGGGATTATAAAACAATTCAAGAGGCAATTGACCAAGTTCCGGAAGACAGTTCACAAAGAACTGTGATTCGGATTAAAGCTGGTGTTTATCAAGAGAAGCTTGTAATTGAGAAGAAAAAGGTCACTCTAATTGGTGACGGTGATCAAACAATAATTACTTACGGTGACAATGCAAAAAAATTAGATGAGAATGGGCAACCATATGGAACCTTTAACTCTTATACAGCCTTAATTGCTGGTGATGATTTTATTGCTGAGAATATTGTTTTTGAGAATTCTGCTGGACCAGGTAGTGAAGTAGGGCAGGCTTTAGCTGTTTATATCGATGCTGACCGAGTGGCTTTTAAAAATTGTAGGTTCCTTGGTCACCAAGACACCATTTTTACAGCTCCTTTGCCGCCAAAGCCTATGTCTGGAAATTATTTTAACAGTCCACGGGAGTTTGCTGAACGAAAAGTAGGACGGCACTATTTTGAAGATTGTTATATTGAAGGGGATGTAGATTTTATTTTTGGCTCAGCAACTGCTATTTTTTATAAATGTAAAATTCATTCTAAAAACAGAACTGGCTACATTACTGCTGCTTCCACTCCAGAAGGCACAAAATATGGCTATGTATTCATTGATTGCAAGCTAACTGGTGATGCACCGGCAAATTCTGTGTATTTAGGCCGCCCATGGCGGGATTATGCTAAAACAGTGTTTATTAATACTTATATGGGCGAGCATATTCGGACAGAAGGCTGGCATAACTGGAATAAGGAGAACGCTGAAAAGAATGCTTTTTATGCTGAGTATAATAGTTATGGCCCTGGTGCTGCTTTAGATCAAAGAGTCAAGTGGGCTAAGCTTTTGACTGCAGCTGAGGCAGAGGAATATACTATAGAAAATGTTTTCCAAGGTTGGATACCTTTTAAAGAAATGGAGGGTATAAATTGAAAGCTTTATTAGTAATTGATATGTTGAAGGACTTTATTGATCAAGATGGAGTCTTAACTACTGGTAACGCTGGACAAGAGATCATTGCTTTTATTAATGATAAGATTGCTGAGTTTCGGAAAAACAATTTTCCTGTAATATTTGTTTGCGACAATCATGAGCAGGATGATAAGGAATTTGATATGTTTCCAGCCCATTGTATTGCCGATACTAAAGGAGCTGAAATTATCACTCAGCTATCGGTGGAAGCTACGGATAAAATCATTAAGAAAAGACGTTATAGTGCCTTCTTTGGTACTGATTTAGATTTATATTTAAGAGAAAAACAGGTAGATGAGGTGCATCTTGTCGGTGTAAACACTAATATTTGTGTACTTTACACTGCAGCTGATGCTAGAAATATTAATTATCAGGTGACTGTTTACAAAGATGGAGTAGCCTCATTTAATGAGCAAGCCCATGACTTTGCTTTGGAGGAAATGAAGAATACGTTGGGATGTCAGATTGTATAAAATCGTTATGCTTTGAATTAAAGCCCCTGTAAAATGGGGCTAATTATTTTTCAAATTAATAATAATTCCTAAGCAGGAGGATAAGTAATTGCTCCGAAATAATAATAGTTATTATTTTATACCAATGAAGGATTGAGGGACACGTGAATTTTATAGATTATCGATTAGTAATTCTAGCATTATTTATGCTTATAATTGGCGTAATAATCCATGGTTTATTAGCTTTAAGACGAGCCAATAAACGCTTAAAGCTTCGCACTCAGAAATACGAAGCACTATCCGTTGTTTCCAATGAAATATTTTATGAGTTTGATTTAGCTTCAGAAGAATTGCAAGTAGTGACTAAGTGTTGGGAATGCCAAGAGCATTTTTCCACTTGTGAAGAATATATGGATGCGATAAATGTATTAAAAGAAAAATTAAAGGATTTTGATCCTGCTAGTCCTTATCTTAAGATTAAGTATAAATTGGCGAACGGTCAGCTCAAATGTTTAAATTCGATTAATACAGTAATTAATGACGAAGATGGTCAACCGAAAGCAATCATTGGCAAACTAGTTGATAATAGTCAGGAAGCAGCTGAGTTAGAACAACTGCTAATTAAGGCGCAAATAGATGGATTAACTAATTTGTATAATGCGGAAACTACAAAAGAATTCATTACAGAGAGAATTAATAGCAGACCTAGTACTGAATTAGATATTTTAATTTTAATTGACTGTGATAACTTTAAAACAGTTAATGATACCTATGACTCGGTTTTCCAAAAGGCAGATCAAGCTTTGTATAAAGCGAAAAACAGTGGTAAATCACGGATAGTGGTTTACGCTGAATAAAGGAGTAGGGTAATGGCAAACAAACTTAAGCTG
>JAAYMV010000024.1 GCA_012521185.1 Bacillota bacterium | reverse complement strand
GGAACTCCTTTTTCTAATGTTTTAGGAAATTAAATTAAGGAATAATTCATCCTTACACAAACTATTTTACGGTCTCTACATATTATTTAATATATAGGTATTAATGAATTAATGGCTCTTTGTCAAACACCCTAAAGTATAAAGGTAGATAGAAACATGACGATGTTTTTATCTACCTTTTTTCTTATACTTAGATTGAGGTTGAGGTCGACAACAGAATGGAATATTGAATTCGACTGTCAAACGGGCCCATAAATATTTATTTTCAATCAAACTAGATTAAGGGTGTGGATCTCAGAGATCGTGTAATCAAGAAATGGAGCTGAAAATGAATATTTGCCTCAATCGATTAAAATGGGGTGATTAGGTGAATATTATTGGTATTGATGTTAGTCAAGGTGAAAGTCATGCAACTTTGATAACAGAAGAAGCGGAAAAAGTAGCTTTTAAGTTTAAGCATAATAAGAGCGGCTTTCAAATATTAAATTCGTATATTAGGTCCAATACGATAATAATTTTTGAAACTACAGGTGTTTATTCAGCTCAACTTACCGCTTATTTAAAAAGCAAGAAAGTTAAGTTTTATGAATTAAATCCTTTAGAAGCCAAATTAAGAATGGCTTCTTTGAGAAGAAATAAAACTGACAAGAACGATTCATTTAAATTGGCCTTATTAGGTGCAACACAATTAACAGAAATAAAGAATCATTGTAATAAACAATCTGCTTTGCCTTATGACTCTTTACGGATTTTATCCTTGAGATATAAGCAGTTGATTAAATGTAGAACCAGAATACTTAATTTTCTTCGTTCTAGCTTAGAGCTTACTTTTCCGGAACTGAATCAGATCTTTAAAAAGGCTTATGCAGTTTTAGCTTTACAAGTGTTTAGAATGTATTGTCATCCTGACTTTTTGGCAGGATTAACTCTTAAAGAAATGACTAATAGAGTTTATCAATTTGTTAGCAGGCGAATACATAAAGATGTAATTCAAAGTTATTGTGCTCAAGTTTGGTTAGCAGCTAAAGACTCTTATCCTGCTGTCCCAGCAGATTCTTTAGAAATTGAAATTATTTCAGAATACTGCGACGAAATAGAAAGTTACAATAAAGAAATAGCCTATATTCAGAGCAAATTAATTAAGACAGCTGTTGGATTAGATGACTTCAAAGTTATTTCCAGTATTCCTGGAGCAGGTCAATTAAATAGCGCTTTATTACTGGGCTTTACTGGTGATATTGCTCGCTTTGATAATTATAAACAACTCAATGCTTTCCTAGGACTAGATCTAAACAGATATCAGTCTGGTAAATACGGTAAGGGTGATACTATTAACCGCAGAGGCAGTAGTCAGGGCAGAGCTGTTGAAACAGATATGATTCGAAGCATGTTAAGAAATCAGGGTAAAATTCAAAATCATTTAGTTGACTACTATTACAAATTAAAAAAGCCACCTTTCAATAAGCATGACAAGGTAGCTTTAATAGCGTGTGCCAATCATTTGAATCGCACTATTATAAATTTGGTCCACACACATCAACTTTATAATTATTCTAAGGCAATTCATTAATAAATGCTTAGCACGCAATAAGTGAAAAACTGCCAAAAGACTAGTCTTTTGGGGTTATGTTTAGTATACTCTTTTTTCTCTATAATAATG
This sequence comes from Bacillota bacterium, assembly GCA_012521185.1. Lineage (GTDB taxonomy): Bacteria > Bacillota > Limnochordia > Darwinibacteriales > DTU012 > JAAYMV01. The sequence continues at coordinate 170 of JAAYMV010000024.1, read as the reverse complement.
ATTGACATTCTATAAGAAATCCTGTTGATAAAGAGTAAAGAATTGGAACTAAGCAATTAGTAAATTGCTTGGTTCTTTTTCTTTTACTTTGTTTTCTTCAAGTCTGATGCGAGTTAAGAGGTTAATGTAATTAGAGTAGCCATAGGCTGTTCTTTCAATTTGTTTAATCT
>JAAYMV010000023.1 GCA_012521185.1 Bacillota bacterium | reverse complement strand
GCTCTTGGACAGTTTTCTCTGATATAGGCTTAGGTGCCATATTTGTAATCGTACTAATTAAGTCTTCAGGGAAAACCACCCATGAGCCTGGCTGACGCTCTCGCAAATCAACAACTCTGATACGCGGAACAATCACAACCATTGGAATCAAAGGTATCCTCTCACTAATTTTTAGTGTATAACGAACATGGCGAGCTTTTCTTTAGTTTTAAGCAAGGGATTACTAATTTCTTTGTATGAATTCAAATCAACAAAAGGCAGCCAAATTCTAGAAAACCGAATCTCTGTCCATTTCTCCCGATTTTCATAACCATATAATCCTCTAAAGTGATATTTAAAACTCAGCATAGTAATCCCGATGATTCCAGCAGTAGAAATTATTAAGTAATCAATATTTGCTATTTTATCGCTCTTTGCATAAACTTCCGGTTCTGCAAGCTCAGTTTGTTTTCGGACATAATAAGTAGGTATTTCCACCTTAGATAAAACTTTATATTGTTTTGAATCCAAGTTAGTAAGTCCACGCTTTATTCTAAACTTGGCAAAAGCGGTTCTAGTATACGGAATTACGTAGTCCCAAAGCAAATAAAGTCCCAGTAACCAAGCAATTATTCGCACCATCGCTGTTCGCTCTCACTCCCTTGAATAATCATTCTGTTTGGCAAAACAGATTCCTCTCTTTTTTTAGTTTTGCATAAAAAAGTTACAATTGGGAAATTTAACTAATGGAGGTGCATAACTTATGAATGGAAATACAACAAGCTGGGTCGTTACAATACTAGGTGTAATAGTATCAGCTATTGGGTATTTTATGTTACCAGGAGAATTTGCTGCCGGCGTGCTTGGGTTTGGACTTGCACACATAGTTTTAGGTTTGCTTGATATGGCTAGACCAACGGTCAGACAATAATAAGTGAATAAAAAAGACAACCATCCAAAACTTATTGTATGGTTGTCATTTTTTATTCTAAATCTATTTAACTAGCTGCCATTGAAGACTAACTTCTAGATTGGTTGCTGACCCGAGCAAGGCAAGTTCATAAGTATCTGGCTTCAATTCTTTAACAGTATCCTGATTATAAAGAGTAATATCCTTAGCTTGGCCAATCGGAAGTGACCAGACCAGCTCTCCTGCTTGGTTCTCGATTATTAGCTCACCCGATATTTCCTCCGCCTTAATGTCATAAACAATCAATAAATCAGCTTTTTCTGGAATATCAATGCTAGCTAACATCATTCTCTGCTCGATTAAGCCAGCTTTAATCGTTGAAGTTGTCATAGCTAAACTAGTGGAATTAAGTCGATAGAACACTTCAGTGACTGCAAAAGAACTTAGAATCAGCAAACAGATTATTAAAACGCTAAATGACTTAAATCCGTAGCGAACTTTTGATGGTTCTTCCACTTGAACTTTTGGCATCTGTCTCACAATGTGAATTAAAATAATTAAAGATATCAAAAGCATCACTGGATTAATAATCCAAATTGCTGGAACGGAAAAGTCAAAAAAAGCAGGAATGTGGATCAGAATAGCACTTAGGCCATTAACTACTCCATGAACTATTATGGTCGGCACAATCGAACCAGTAGCATAGGCTAGATAGCTTAATAATAAACCGATAAAAACTGCGGCTATTGCATTAGAAATATGATTGCCTAAATGGATCAAACCAAAAAGAAGTCCAGCCAAAATCCAGCCACTCCGTTTTTCATACCCACCTAAACCATGCTGAATAAAACCACGGAAAAGTAACTCTTCAAAAATAGGTGCCAAAATCATTAGTCCAGTCACAAATAAAAAAAAGTTAATCCACCTGTTTGAGTAGTAGCCATATATTCAGCAAGAATCTGGTATTGGCCAAGTTCTGCATTTAATATTACTTCAATAAAATTAGAAAGCCAATAAAAAGCTGGATAGACCGTTAAACCAATAATGAGCGATTGCTTAACCATTTTTGTTGATACTGATTTAACCTTACATATTTCCTTCAAATTAAACTGTTTTTTCCTAACTAAAAAAATTAAAATTGGAATAGAAAATACTACCAGCTCATTAATCCATAAAACCAGACCCGGATTAAGCCACCTTGATATTAACCCGTGCTCTTTGTTTAATCACATTATTCGCTTAATTTTGTTATTCACCTGCATAATCGTGACGCCAACCAGTCATATGAGTGTTAGTTTGCAAAAATCGAAGATGCCAACCACTCAGAACTAGGCCTTTAAAAACACTGGAAATACTAATTGCCCACCAAACGCCCTTTAAACCTAAAGAAGTAGATGAAAGTAGTAACGCACCGGGTATCCGTAATAGATTAAAGACAATACCTACGACGGAAGGGGGGAAGCTTTTCCCATGCCCTATAAAGGCTCCCGCAGTTACTATTTCTATACACATAAACAGCTGCGAAACTCCTAAGATTCGTAAATAGACAACACCATGACGAATAGCTTCTTCCTCTGGAATAAAGATAGCAAACAAAGGCCTGGCAGCAAATATCAGTAAAACAGTGGCGAAGATACCAATTATGGAAACAATGCCAATGCCTACAAAATAGCCTTTAGATACCCGATCCCACTTTTTGGCTCCATAATTTTGACCAATAAACGCACTCATTGCGGTTTGGAAACCTCCTGCAGTCATCCAAGAAATAGACTCGATTTGCGAACCTACTTTCTGTACTGCAATCGGCAGTGGACCCCACTGAGCAATAATCCGGGCTATAATCATGGCTATAAAAGTAAAGAAAGCGCTTTGAATAGCCATTGGTAAGCCCAACTTAATAATATGTAGCACATGAGCAAAGTCCGGTGTTTTCAGCAAATGTAATTCTGAAAACAACTCTGGTCGCTTCCGTGCTTGGATATAAAACCCAAGCGATGCGGTTAGCTGAGCAATCACTGTAGCAATGGCAGCACCAGCTATCTCTAATCTCGGAAAGGGACCTAAGCCAAATATTAAAATCGGATCTAAAATCATATTAATTACTAAACCAACTACATTTATCTTAAAAGGCGTAGTACTATCACCTGAGCCATTGAAAATAGCAGTAAATATTGGATTAATCGTAAAAAAGATCATTCCTAAGGAAACAATCACTAAGTAAGTAATTGCTCCCTGTTCAATAGTAGTTCCTAAGTTATAAAATCCAATTAAAGGCTGGCGAAAACTAATAAGAATACTAGCGTAAAGAACTGCTAAAACAACAATCAATTGTAAGCTATGGCGGATATAACGTTTTGCTTCTTCTTGATTTCTTCTACCGATAGATTGGGCAACTCCCACTTCCGCACCTATTCTAGCCAATAAAATAACTGCTGACGCTAGCCATGTAAAAAAACCTGCTGTACCAACAGCTGCAACTGCATCAGAGCTCAATCTTCCTACCCAGATCATGTCTGTCAAATTATAAGCCATTTGAACAAAAGATGTACCAATAATTGGGATAGCGAGTTTAGTCAATCCCTTTACAATACTACCTTGAGTTAAATCAATACTCCTGCTCATTAACTTACCCCTACTCCATCTCTATGTTTTACTTCCTTAGCTTAAGGGATAATTTATAAAAAAGCAAGTGATTACAACTTGGAAATCACTTGCTTACAATCACTAAGTCACTATTTTATAATACATCCGTGATGTCATCAAATAGAATATACTATAGAACAAGGCAAAAACCAAGAGCGTACCCATAGTACACCAGACAAATAGGCTGATTTTAGTGATATTAAAGAGCATCAACAGCCTCCAAATAAACTTAAAAGCAAAGGCAATATGAATCGTTGCCACAATAAGCGGTAAAAAGAAGACGCTTAATACCTGTCTGCCAATGCTTTGTTTTACCTCTGCCTTGCTCATGCCAACCTTTTGCATAATCTCGAAACGTTGTCGATCATCAAAGCCTTCTGTAATTTGCTTATAGTAAATAATCAGCATAGTGCCTAAAATAAATAAGATACCGAGAAAAATCCCTAGAAAAAACAAGCCTCCATAAATTGAATAGAAGTCATTTCTTGATGCTTGTAAACCATCTACTGTAATCCGAGAGTCTAATTCTCTTAAAGCAGTCCTAATTTCTTGCTGAATTCTGATTATCTCGCTGTCTTCAGCTATTAAATTAAAGCCGAGGTAATAACTAGTACTAGCATCAGCCTCTATTACATGCTCCAAAAATGCTAAATCGGAGAGAACCACGTAGTAACTATTAATCACTAACATGGCATCCTGTCCATCAGTTTCCAGAGAATCCAAGCGTTCCTTAATAATAAATTCCCGCCCTAATATATTTATTGTGTCATAAGGATAATCACGATGAACATCGTACAGTAGAATGGCATTCGGAGCTAAGTCAACGTCTCTTCCAGTTATCCGCTGATAATCAGCTACTGAAATAAAATGTAACGCCTTCAAATCTCGATACCGTACGGCGGAATTTGCTAAACCTGAATTTACTATAAATTGATTGCCCTTTTGCTGAATTGGCAATGAATAATAAAAGTAGTCCACAAGATTTTCTGGTTCTTTTCCATGTTTTTCTAATATTTCCCAGGAAATATCCTGGATATTAAGATCATCCGAAGCCATAATCATAATATCCCTTGGATACCGAGTTTTTAAAACATCTTCCACTCCTATATATAAGGACACAGTAGTCGATAAAGTCACTAATACCATGGTAGATAAAATGCAAATATTAGCCAAACCTACAGCATTTTGTTTCATCCGGTAAATCATACCTGAAATAGTAGTAAAATTTTGCGGCCGATAGTAGATCATTTTGTTTTTTCGCAGTAACTTTAATATCCCGATGCTACCGGCAGTAAATAGACAGTAGGTTCCGATCATCACTAATATTACAGCTGTAAAAAACATCGATAATGCACCAAGTGGTGATTCAGTAGTCAGGGCAATATAATAACCGCTTCCAAGAGTAATTAAACCAACCAAAATCAGCAGCCATTTTGTGTTTGGTTCTTTTTCTCCCACCTGACCACCTCGTAATAATTCTACTGGTTTAGCCAAATGAATTTGTCGTAAATTACTTAGTAGGGTTAAAACGAAAATCCCACTGAAGACCATTAAGGTACTTCGGATAGCTGGAAAGGATATTTCAAAACCTAATTCCACTTTAAATCGTAGAATTTTCATTAACAGCAAAGACATTAATTTGGACAGTAACATGCCAAACAATAGACCACTACTGAGACTGATCAAAGCCACATAACAAGTTTCAATGATCATAACTCGCCCAATATGCTTTTTCTCCATCCCTAAAATATTCAATAAACCGATCTCTTTTTTCCGTCTTTTGATTAAAAAACTATTGGTATAAAACAAAAAGATCAGGGAAAATAAACCAACTATTGCCACACCAAATGATAATATAGTTTTTAAGGTAAATCCGCCTGAAATCCGACTAAGTCCTGTATGAGCCGCTAATGAATAGTTTATATAATACATCATTACCGTAGCGATACAGGTCATTATATAAGGAGCATAGGTCTGAGAGTTTTTTCGAATATTATTCAGGGCTAATTTAGCATAAAAGAATTTACTCATGCCGTACACCACCTGTAGTAATCAATGTTAAAGTATCGGCAATTTTTTGATACATTTGTTCATAAGACATAGAACCTTTATAAATCTGATGAAATACTTGACCATCTTTAATAAATAGCACACGTTTAGCATGACTAGCTGCTTTTGTACTATGAGTAACCATTAATATGGTTTGACCTTCATCATTAATCTCGTTAAATAATCTCAGCAAGCTATCGGTAGCACGAGAATCTAAGGCACCAGTTGGCTCATCGGCTAAAATTAATTGTGGTCCAGTTATTAGTCCTCGGGCCACTGCTGCCCTTTGTTTTTCTCCTCCAGAAACTTCGTAAGGAAACTTCTCTAAAAGATGAATAATACCAAGTTTATTAGCAATCCTATTTAAGCGACTAATCATTTCCTTATAAGATTTACCCGCCAATACCAAAGGCAGTAAAATATTATCTTTCAGTGAGAAATTATCTAGCAGATTGAAATCTTGAAAGACAAAACCTAAGTGATCTCGACGAAAGGCAGAAATCTCCCGTTCTTTAATTGTTACAATATTTCTTCCATCAAGCCAAACCTCACCACTAGTCGGTTTATCTAGAGCTGCAATAATATTGAGCAAAGTCGTTTTACCAGAACCGGACTCACCCATAATTGCCACATATTCTCCTTTTTCCACTGTAAAAGAAACATTGGTTAAAGCCTGTACTTGATGACCTCCATAACGGGTTGTATATATCTTTTTTAAATTCATCACCTCTAATAAATGCATCAAATATACCTCCCTCGTTTATGTCAGCTTCAGTATAACAAAATAGGGAAATGTGCTGCCATAATTTTGGCTTACATTTCCCTGCCTAACCTTACAGTTTTGTAAGATAGTAATCATCATTCAACGACTGTATCTATGGTATCCAATCCGATCATCACCTTCGTGCCTTTTCCAACCGTTGACTCAATGGCTATTGTATGAGAAAGTCTGCTTAAAATTCGCTTAGATAAATACAGCCCTATTCCACTTGCTCTTTTATCAAATCTGCCTAAATGTCCAGTAAAACCTTGTTCAAAAACTCGCGGCAAATCTTCCTCAGCAATTCCAATACCGGTATCTTCAATCACTAAGGTTTTTTTATCTACTAAATAGATAGAGATCTTTCCCGCTATAGTATACTTCAAAGCATTCGAAAGTACCTGCTCAATTACAAACAGTAGCCATTTTTCATCGGTTAGCACTTGACAACCAAGTACTGAATATTCCAAGGATATTTTTTTCTGAATAAACATTTTGGCATACTTGCGAACTGCCTGTCTGACAATACTATCCAAGTCGTAATACTTTAATACAAAGTCAGAAGCTGGACTTTCAACTCGTATATAATGCAAGACCATTTCTACATACTGTTCAATCTTAAGTAACTCTAATTCAAGTTCAGTAATTGGCAACCCTTGATTAGTCTGCAATAGTAATCGCATAGCTGAAATAGGGGTCTTAACTTGATGTACCCATAAAGTATAGTACTCAACTAATTCATTATAAGCTTTTTCCGCCTGCGAGGCTAAAAGATCTTTTTCTTCAAATAAAGCTTTAACTAACTCCTGATAATCAGCTTCTAATAAATCATTAGGAACTGGCAGCCCACTAATGTCAAATATAATGCTCTCTTGCAATTTCCTTAAATCTGAATGATACTGACTGTATCGCCACAAATCATAAGTAAAATATATTCCGACAAATACAGCAGATAATAAAGTAGCATAGGCTATCGGTTCACTAGGTAAGTCATAGAGAAAAAACACTAAAGTAAAGATTGCCAGCATCAATAAAAATAACATGATACAATTTTTATTACGTTTTGAGTATCCTTGTAAAATCCGCATAATTACTCCACCATATAACCTAAACCCTTTTTAGTAACAATAAAGTTATCCACTCCAGCAGAAGCTAATTTACGACGCAATCGCGTAATATTAACAGTTAACGTATTTTCATCCACATAACTATC
>JAAYMV010000121.1 GCA_012521185.1 Bacillota bacterium | reverse complement strand
GGTATTAGCGCTGTTTGAGTTGATTCCCACAAAAACTACACCTTGATCTTTAAACTTATTAGCTGTGACGCGAGTAACTTCATCAGAACCAATTACGTAAGGACAATGGTTGCAAGTAAAGAAGATGACTAGAAATTTAGCATCACTACAATCTTTTAGTGAGTAATGACGACCATCAGTAGCCAATAAGTTAAAGTCAGGGGCTTGTGCTCCTAATGGTAAAGTATAAGACATAACACAACCTCCTTGCTAATAGTTACTGCTAATCTTCGGCACTGATTCACTTGTTCCTGTTAAAGCCAGCAAGTGATTGGAATCACTTATATTTCAGCAGTTAAACGGAAATAATGTTATTTGCCTATCTTGCCAAATTAAGCTAGTATTATGCTTAGAAATTGTTTTTATTTTAAGATGGATGGAGTACGGGATATGAAACAAACTGCTATTATCTTGATGATTATTACTGTTGGTTCAAAAATTCTTGGCTTTGCTCGTGAAATTGTCCTTTCTTATTTTTATGGTGCTTCGAATATTAGTGATGCTTATTTAATTTCCCAAACGATTCCCCTGGTTATCTTCAGTTTTATTAGCGTGGGAATTTCGACGGGCTATATTCCCATGTACAGTAAGATTGTCAAAGAGCACGACTTAGAAGCGGGGAATGAATACACAAATAATTTAATTAATGTTTTGATGATAATTAGTACTGTAATTGTAGTTATTGGTCTTATTTTCACCGAGCCGATAGTGAAGTTGTTTGCTGCTGGTTTTACTGGAGAAACTTTAGCTTTAGCTGTTCGATTTACTAAGATTAGTTTAATTGGTATGTATTTCTCAGCCATGTTAGCCGTTTTTCGTCCCTTTTTACAGTTGAAAGATAATTATGTGGTACCTGAAATTTTGGGTTTTCCCATGAATATTGTTGTTATTTTGGCGATTATCATTAGCTCGAAAACAGATCCTTTTGTGCTAGCTTTTGGTAGTGTAGCTTCCTTGCTGGCTCAGTTTTTAATTATTTATCCTTTTGCACGGAAAAAAGGGTATCGTTATCAATTTAAATTAGATTTCCGTGATCCCCAGATGATAAATATGGCGGTTATTGCTTTACCAGTAATTTTGGGGGTATCAGTCAATCAGATTAATGTATTAGTTGATCGAACCTTGGCTTCAGGTATTGCAGTTGGTGGTATTAGTGCTTTAAACTACGCTAATCGTTTAAATGGCTTTGTTCAAGGATTGTTTGTCACTAGTATTGCTACGGTAATGTATCCAATGATTTCTAAAATGGCAGCGGATAATAATTTAGATGGTTTAAAAAGTTCGGTGGCAGAAGCCATTAGTTTAGTAAATTTATTAGTGATTCCTGCTACTATAGGAGCCATGATTTTTGCTGAACCCATTGTTAAGTTGTTATTCGGCCGTGGTGCTTTTGACCAAACAGCCATTTCTATGACTGCTTCAGCTTTGTTTTTTTACTCCTTTGGAATGCTAGGATTTGGCTTGCGTGAAATATTATCACGTGCTTTTTACTCGGTACAGGATACAAAAACACCAGTAATCAATGCTTCGATTGCGGTAGGAATTAATATTGTCTTAAATTTAATTTTCTCTCGGTTTTTAGGAATTGGTGGGCTAGCTTTAGCCACTAGCATTGCAGCTATAGTTGGTACACTGCTATTATTTATTAGTTTTCGTAAGAAAATCGGTGCTTTCGGTTTAAGGGAGATAACTATCTCTACTGGTAAGATTTTAGCAGCTGCTTTAATGATGGGGGTTGTTGCTAAAGTTGGCCATCATTTATTGGCTAAGTATTTGAGCAGTAATCTGGCCTTGCTAGTTGCTATTGCGTTAGGTGCTGGAGTGTATTTTGTGTTAATTCTAATGATGCGAATCAAAGAAGTCGATTCTTTGATTGCTGCTCTTAAAAGAAGGTTTGGTCAACAACAAGGATAATGGTAGACAATTACAGTTGGTTCTGTTATAATCATTAAAAATATCTAGCGACTTATCAAGAGAGGTGGAGGGAAAGGCCCGATGAAACCCAGCAACCAGTATGTTATCTACATACCCGGTGCTAAATCCTGCAGCAGCTGCTGAAAGATAAGGCTTTTTTGAAAACCTCTTTCAGTAAGAGGTTTTTTTATTATAAGAAAGTAGGGATAGAAGTGTATATTAAAGACAAATTTAAAGAAAAGAAAGTTGTATATTCTTTTGAAATATTTCCGCCAAAAGCTAGCTCACCAATTGAAACAATTTATAACACTTTAGAAGCCCTGCAAGATTTAAAACCTGATTATATTAGTGTAACTTATGGAGCAGGCGGAAATATTTCTGATAACCGGACAGTAGAATTGTCATCGCTAGTAAAAAACAAATACGGTATTGAATCTTTAGCCCATTTAACCTGTATTAGCTCTAGTAAAGAGACAATTGATCAGATTATGCAGCAGTTAAAGGCGGCTAATGTAGAAAATATTCTAGCTTTAAGAGGAGATATACCGTTAGATTCTGAACCTGCTGGAGACTTCCAATATGCCTCAGAATTAGTTGCCTATCTTCGCCAGCAAAAGGGTTTTGGCATTGCTGGGGCTTGTTATCCTGAAGGGCATATTGATGCACTTAGTTTAGAGCAGGATCTTGAAGCTTTAAAGCTCAAGGTAGATGCTGGGGCAGATTATTTAATCTCTCAGCTATTCTTTGATAATGATTTTTTCTACGATTTTTTAGAACGAGTAGAGCAAAAAGGGATCAATGTTCCTATTCAAGCTGGTATTATGCCGGTGGCTAATACTAGGCAAATTGAACGGATAGTCTCCTTATGTGGTGCTACGATTCCGAAGAAGTTTCTTAAGATTATGGAGCGTTACGAACATGATAAAAAAGCCTTGCGGGATGCGGGTATTGCTTATGCAACGGAGCAAATAATTGATTTAATTTCCTCAGGAGTTCGTGGAATTCATCTTTACACTATGAATAATCCTTATATTGCACGCAAGATTACTGCAAATATTAGTTCGGTCTTAGAGTTTACTAATGAACAGTCAGGTAGCAGAGATGAATAATGTTTTTATTGATCAAAATGAAGTTTTACGTTATTTAGGGTATAGACAACAGAAGTTAGAAGATGGCTTAAAAGATTTGATTGCTGAAAGCATTGAGGAAACAAAAAGTTTAATTCAGCCGCGAGTGGTTTATAAATTCTTTGATTTGCAGCGAGAAACTGCTCGGCTATTGATAGCAGGAACCAATGTGATTTTACTTGGTCAGGGAATTGCCAACCATTTAGAAGAGGCAAAAACTTGTGTTTTATTAGCCATTACTTTGGGCATGGCAATTGACCGGAAGATTAATTACTATAAAAAAGTAAACCTGACTAAAGCTTTAATTCTAGATGCTTGTGCTTCCACAGCTGTAGAACAAGTAGCTAATGATCTATGTGCTGAAATTGAGGCTCAGTTAAAACTGGAGAATCAGCACTTAACTACACGTTTTAGCCCTGGGTATGATGATTTTCCTTTAGCAATTCAAGGACATCTCTTAGCTTTATTAAATGCTCAACGAACAATTGGGTTAACAGTTACCGAGCATAATATTATGCTTCCACGAAAGTCAATTACTGCCTTAGCGGGTGTAATTGAGTTAAACCAGCCAAAAAAGAAAAGATCTTGTATAAACTGTAGTCGTTTTACAGATTGTCAGTTTAGAAAGGAACGGTCAGTAGATGGATGTTAAACAGCTATTAGACAATCAAGGGGTAGTAATCTTTGATGGTGCCATGGGAACTATGCTGCAAGCTAACGGCTTAAAACTTGGGGAATTACCAGAGTTGCTTAATCTTAAACAGCCAGAAGTAGTCTTGGAAATTCATCAAGGGTATATAGCAGCAGGAGCTCAGATTATTACCACTAATACCTTTGGTGCCAATCAGCTAAAATTAAAAAACACTGGCTATTCAGTGGAGGCAGTTATTGACGCCGGTGTTTCTCTGGCCAAGCAAGCAATTGGCAATAGACAAGTTTTGGTTGCTTTAGATATTGGACCTTTAGGCGAGTTATTAGAGCCAATGGGTACTTTAAAATTTGAAACTGCTTATCAGTATTTTAAAAGGCAAATTGTTCAAGGGGAAAAAAGCGGAGCAGATTTAATTATTATCGAAACTATGACTGATTTATATGAAGTAAAAGCAGCAATTTTAGCGGCGAAAGAAAATTCAAACTTACCCGTATTTTGTACTATGAGTTTTGAAGATAATTTACGAACCTTTACTGGTTGTAGCATTGAATCTATGGTGATGGTTTTACAAGGTTTAGGAGTTACTGCTTTCGGCGTCAATTGTTCTTTAGGTCCAAAAGAATTAGAGCCAGTAGTGGATCGGCTGTTAACTTTGTCGAATCTACCGATTATTGTTCAAGCTAATGCTGGTTTGCCCAAAGTGGGGCAGGGTGTGACTACTTTTGATTTAACACCAGAGGATTTTGCTGCCTATGGCCGTCGCTTTGCGGAAAAAGGTGTTAAGCTGATTGGCGGTTGTTGCGGAACTACTTTCCAGCATATTCAGGCTTTAGTGGATCAAACAAAAGATATACTAGTACCAGAATTTAATAATTTGCAACTAGCAGGAGTTTGCACACCGACTAAGGCTGTAATCATTGACAGTGTGAAGGTAATCGGCGAAAGGATTAACCCTACAGGCAAGAAAGCTTTTAAGGCAGCCTTGAAAAACCAGGATTTAGATTATATCTTACAAGAAGCAATTAACCAAGTAAATGCTGGAGCAGATATTTTAGACGTTAATGTTGGTCTGCCAGAAATAGATGAAGCAGCAACTATGGTGAGGGTGGTCAAAGAAATACAAGCTATATTAGATGTGCCTTTACAAATTGACTCAAGTGATCCTCAAGTTATAGAAAGTGCCTTACGGATTTACAATGGAAAAGCTATTGTTAATTCGGTTACTGGTGAAGACCAAATTTTAGAAGAAGTATTACCAATCGTGAAAAAGTATGGTGCAGCAGTGATTGGCTTAACCTTAGATGAACAAGGTATTCCAATCAAGGCTGAGGAACGCTATAAGATAGCGGAAAAGATTGTCAAGCGAGCTGAAAGCTATGGAATTTCTAAAGAAGATGTTTATATAGATTGTTTAACATTAACAGCGGCCGCTCAGCAAGAAGCAGTTAAGGAAACTGTAAAAGCATTATCATTAGTTAAAGAAAACTTGCAGGTAAAAACAGTCTTGGGTGTGTCTAATATTTCATTTGGATTACCCAATCGGGATTTATTGAATCGTACTTTTTTAGCAAGTAGTTTAACAGCAGGGTTAGACTTGCCAATTATTAACCCTTTAGATACAGAAATGATGGATACCATTGCTGCTTTTAAAGTGCTTTGGGGAATTGATCAAGGGGCTAATCAGTATTTAGCCAGCTTTAATCAGCTAAAGCAGACAGCAGCACCTAAAAAACAGGCAAGTACTGATTCTTTATCCCAAATTATTATTCAAGGTAGTAAAGAACTAGCTAAAGCAGCCGTTAGTAAACTATTAAAAGAAAAGGATCCCTTAGCAATTATCGATCAGGATATTGTCCCAGCTTTAGATTTAGTCGGTCAGCGTTATGAAAAGGGTCAGTTGTTTTTGCCTCAGCTGATTCAGTCTGCGGAGACAGTAAAGGAAGCTTTTGTTGTATTAAAAGATAGTATCGGCCAACATTCTGATTCGGCTTTAGCTAAGGGCAAAATTGTCTTGGCAACTGTTAAAGGCGACATTCATGATATTGGTAAGAATATAGTGAAGGTACTTTTAGAAAGTTATGGTTTTCAGGTAATCGATTTAGGAAAAGATGTTCCAGTAGAGACTGTGGTAGAGGCAGCAATTAAGCATCAAGTTAAACTAGTTGGCTTAAGTGCTTTAATGACTACTACTGTCAAAAGTATGGAAGAAACGATTATTGCTTTAAGAAAAGCCTATCCTGATTGCCAAGTAATGGTTGGTGGAGCAGTACTGAATCAGGAGTACGCGGATTTAATTGGTGCAGATTATTATGGGGAAGATGCTAAGAGTGCCGTAGCTATAGCTCAAAGAGTCTTTAAAGAACCTGCTTAAAGCCACAAT
>JAAYMV010000120.1 GCA_012521185.1 Bacillota bacterium | reverse complement strand
TTACTTTGTCTAACTCCATCGCTATATTAAATTTGGTCTAAATGCAGTAATGGAGCGGGATTAAAGAAAATCCCACCCCAACTATTGACAAAGAGCCTATTTGGTTCTATAATAAATGTTGGGGTGCATGATAGATGTACTCTGACATTTAATTTTTTGCATAATAAATGCACTTATGAGATAAATCTGCTAAAATGTTAATTGGCTAAATATAAATAGAAAGGAGATTTATTCACAAGTGCATTCTAATTTTATCAAACAATTACTAAATTTAAAAGGGGTTAAAGTAACTAAAATCTCACATGGAAATTCTTTTGTTAAAATCTATATCAAAACTGATCCACACGAACATACTTGCCCTAAGTGTGGTTCCAAGACTTCTAGAGTTCATGATTACAGAGAACAGCTAATTAAAGACTTACCTTTTCAGTTTAAACATACTTATCTTGTTCTTAAAAAAAGAAGATATGCTTGTTCTTGTGGTAAGAGATTTTATGAGTCCTATGACTTTCTTCCTCGCTATCATCGCATTACAAACAGATTAGCATATTTTATTTGCCAAGAGCTTGCTAAATTAACTAGCATGACTTCAGTGGCTAATACTGCTAATGTTTCTATTTCTACTGTAATGCGTGTATTTAACTGCATTAATTATGGTACTCCTTCTCTTCCAAAAGTTCTCTGTATTGACGAATTTAAAGGCAATGCTGAGACTGGAAAGTATCAATGTATTCTTGTTGATGGCGAGAAAAACAAAGTCCTAGATATTATTCCTGACAGGTCTCAAAATCAACTCGTAAGTTATTTTAAGAAAATTCCACGTAAAGAAAGACATAGTGTTAAGTTCTTCGTTTGTGATATGTGGCAGCCCTATGTTGATTTGGCTAGAATATTTTTTCCTAATGCTAAGATTGTTATTGATAAGTATCACTTTATTAGACAAGTAACTTGGGCTATTGAAAATGTAAGGAAACGTCTACAAAAAACTATGCCTACTAACCTCAGAAAATACTATAAACGGAGTAGAAAGCTGATACTTACTCGTTATCATAAGCTTAAAGATGAGAATAAGGATGCTGTTGATTTAATGCTGCTATATAATGATGATTTACGTGTTGCTCATAAGCTTAAAGAATGGTTTTATGAAATATGTCAAAGTGATAAATACTCTTATCAGCGCACAGAATTAGTTAAGTGGATTGAAAATGCAGAAAACTCTGGGATACCAGAGTTTGAGAAGTGTGCAGCTACATATAGAAGATGGCTAAAGGAAATTAAAAATGCCTTTAAATATGGTTATACTAATGGTCCAACTGAAGGGTTTAATAATAAGATCAAGGTGTTAAAACGAGTATCTTTTGGAATTAAGAACTTCCAGAGATTTCGTAATAGGATTATTCATTGTATGAACTAAATATAAAGAATTTAATATCTGTAAAAGCCTACATTTTAGATAGGTTTATTAAGTGCACCCTAAAACACGTGTTACTTTGTCTAACTCCATCGCTATATTAAATTTGGTCTAAATGCAGTAATGGAGCGGGATTAAAGAAAATCCCACCCCAACTATTGACAAAGAGCCGAAAAACGAAAAGCCCCTGAAAACCATGAGTTCTCAAGGACTTTTCCTGGTGACCCACCGGAGATTCGAACTCCGGACTCCTTGATTAAAAGTCAAGTGCTCTACCGCCTGAGCTAGTGGGTCATATATTGGCTGGGATGGCAG
>JAAYMV010000119.1 GCA_012521185.1 Bacillota bacterium | reverse complement strand
GCAGGACTGACTAGTATTTGCGGCTGAATGCTGAAGGAAGAAGAATATCGGAAAGCCGTATGCGGGAAAACCGCACGTACGGTTTGATGAGGGGGCGGTGGAAACCCCACTGCTCTACTCTATCAAGAGCAAAAGAGTGAGAGAGCTGAAAACCCTTATATATCAAGGCTTTCAGCACACATGGGTATGAAACCCATATAATGTACCCTATAGCTTGGACACTTTGGGTTTTCAAAACCCTTACCATCGGACATTAGGTTTTTGAAAAAACCCTACATTTCGGACAATAGATTTTATATAATCCCTGTTGTTCGGACACATGCATTTTCAAAACCCTATATTCCGGACAAGAACAGTTTTTGACTTCAATTCAGATGCATATTACAATAAATGTAGTTGGATTGGAGGCATATATGGCAAATAAGAAATTTACCCCAGAAGAAATGTCCGAGTTAAGAAAAAGCAAGTATGTTCTGGATGTATCACCAAGCACTGTACACTTCTCTGCGGAATTCAAAAAAGAATTCTGGAATGCACTAATGCAAGGGAAATTACCAAAAGATATAGTTAAATCTCTTGGCATTAATCCCGAGATACTAGGCGAAATAAGGATTGGCGGATTAAAAACAATGATCCGTAATGAAGTAAAAAAAGGCAATGGATTCCGTGACTTGAATACTTATATGCAAGCTGGAAACGGCTATATGTCAGCAGAAAACAGGATTAAATACCTAGAGATGCAACTGGCATATAAGGAGCAAGAGATAGAGTTTCTAAAAAAAATTGTATCTTTAGATCCGGAGGCACGGGAATTATGATCATTCCTGCAAATGCCAAGTATAAAATCATACAAGAAACAGTAGCACTGCATGGGAATCTTTTAAATGTTTCTGTCCTGTGCGAAATCGCTGGTGTTTCTAGATCCGGCTATTATCACTATCTCACTACAGAAGAAGTTAGAAAACAGAAAGAAGAACAGGATCAACAGGATTTTCTTCTCATCATAGAAGCATATAAACACAGAGGATATGATAAGGGTGCACGTGGGATTTATATGAGATTACTGCATCAGACTCCACCGGTTGTCATGAACATAAAAAAGATTCGGCGTCTTATGAAGAAGTATGGATTAAAATGCCCAATTCGCAAAGCAAATCCATACAGACGTATAGCAAAAGCGATAGGTACTTCCTATGTCGCTCCAAATCTCCTGAATCGCGAGTTTGAGGAACATGGACCACGGAAAGTTCTGCTTACAGATATCACATATATTATTAACGGTAGAGCACCTAGATGCTATATGTCTACTATTATAGATGCCTGTACAAAAGAACTCCTAGCATGGGTAGTGAGTCCATCTTTGGAAGTTGATTTTGTACTTGAGACAGTGAATCAGCTCATTGAAAAACATGGGATTTCCTTAACGGCAGAAACCCTAATCCACAGTGATCAAGGGTCACATTACACTAGTCTTAGTTTTATACAGCTGATTAAAAACAGCGAATTAAGGCAGTCAATGTCCAGAAGGGCAAACTGCTGGGATAACGCTCCGCAAGAGTCCTTCTTCGGACATATGAAGGATGAAATTCATATCGAAGAGTGTAACACTTATGAAGAAATCCTATCAGCAATAACTGACTGGACAGAGTATTATAACTACGAAAGATATCAATGGGATTTAGCAAAGCTATCTCCTGCAGAGTATTACAAATATTTAACAACTGGCGAGTATCCACTAAATATACCCAAGCCAAATGGATTCAAGGAGAGCTGATGGGAAGGCAGTGTTTATGCCGCGAAAGCCTCTTGACAATGAGAGCCCGGCATGTTAGGCTATCTGACCGGGCATCAACCACCTCCAGAGCCCTTCTGCCTTGTTCAGCATGGGGGATGCCTCTGATGCCAGCAAACATGCCGGCAGAGGCTCGTTGTCAAGAGGATCGTGGAATAAATGCGGAAACCTGACTCCGAAACACCGGTATGGTAGTACTCAAAGTCCGGGACAGGTGAATCAACAGCCACTGAATACTCATTTATGAATTGAAATCAAAAACTCATTTTGTCCTTGACAAAGGGTACACTTTAACCTTTTAGCAAAAAAGAAATAAAGCATATGTTAAATTATTGTATTTATGTAATATATAACTGAGCACTAAAGTTAAGAAGAATTTAATTTACTCTTCATTTCTGGACACAAAACGATAGTGTAAAATTTAAGTAGGAAGCAGGAAAAGGAGGTATAAATATAGAAATAGAGACCCAAACACCCGGTAAAGGAGTTGAGTCTCTATATGAATATTATACTTGAAAATATTAATAATCT
>JAAYMV010000022.1 GCA_012521185.1 Bacillota bacterium | reverse complement strand
TTCTTAGGAATGGGTAAATTGTCCGAATGTATCTATTGTTACGGTGGAGTAAAAGCAACCCCGACACCATTTATTCAACTAGCCTTAGTAGAATTATTGGCTGCAATGGGCGATCCAGTTGAACAGGTTGTGCTATTGGCTACCAAGAAGACTATGGAGACCCGTAATACCGAATTTGCAGCAGCCTGGCAGGCAAGTGGTATTACTGTTCCTTATCGGTATTTGGAGGTTGTTGATGTACCTGATGAAGAGAATTTATGGATTTTGTTTGATCAAGTTTATCAGGATTTTAATGCTTATGACCAAGTATATTTTGATATTACTCATGGTTTCCGTTCTTTTCCCTTTGCTGTTTTTCCAATTATTCATTACGCCCGTCAATTAAAAGATATTAAAGTCGGTAAGATCCTCTATGGTAATTTTGAAGCGAGAACAGTTGAAGATTCCTACATTTTGGCTCCTGTTAATGATTTAACTGATTTAATTTCTTTATTAGATTGGACATATGGGGTTACTAGTTTTTTGGAAACTGGTGACGCCAAAGGGATGATTCGCTTAGCCGAGCAAGAAGGCTTGCGAGCGCAGCAAAAGGGTGTGAATAATAGTTTCCAATCGAAAAAATTAGCGCTGCAAATGGAGAAGTTCAATCAATCAATGGCGACTAGTCGTGGAGCCAGTTTTGGGCGTGAAGTACGAGAATTGCAGCGGCACTTAGGAGAGGCTTTAGAAAATGAAGTGGCTTACAGTAGACCGTTAGCAGCCTTATTAGATAAAGTAATTGATAAAATTAGTGCATTTACTGGTGATCCAGTGTTAGATCCATTTTACGCTGTAAAGTGGTGTATCGAACATGATTACATTCAACAAGCCTATATCCTCCTAAGTGAACACGTCATTACTGTATTTTGTAAATTGTTAGCTGTTGATGATCAAAGTTTTGAGTGTCGTGAAGCTGTGCGACGAGGAATCAGAATTGGAGGTAAGTACTCCCAGGCAGAATGGGAGAAACACTTGAGTAATACGTGCTCAGATCTAACTTACCAAGCTATGAGTTGTTTAGCAGACTATCGGGAGATGACTAAGACAATTGATGCACTGTTTGAACTACGTAATGATCTCAGTCATGCGGAACAAGCCCGTCATAATAAACAAACACCGAAAAAGATTATCAGTGAGATTCAACGATTTGCTGATGAGTTAGAGCCATTTTTCCAAAGTGCTTCACAAAAATTACATGAACAGAAAGTTGAGGTGAGCAAATGAGTGTCGAAAGTCTATTGAATCAATCAGCCTTAAACAAGGTAGTGTTATCTTTAAAAACAATTACTCCTCTATTAATGCATGGCTACAACAATCGGCAGGAAGCAGAGTTTCGTGTTCCGTCCATTAAAGGAGTTCTCCGGTATTGGTGGCGTTCCTTACAAGTTGACAGCGAGGGTTTATTGAAAAAAGAATCTGCTTTATTTGGCGGAGCTGGTTCAGGAACCGGCGAAGGCATTCGTTCCCCTTTGCAACTTCATGTGGTACCAGCTAGTAGTCGCAGTAGTTTTCCTATTCGGCCGCATCGAGGACCAGGACAAGGAAGTGCTTTTGGCATACCAGCAGATACAGATTTAAAAATCGAGTTCAGTGTTATGAAACGAAATGCTGAATTATTAGAGTTTTATTTGTCGTTATTTGAGTTTACTTTAGCAGTCAGTGGTTTTGGCCAGCGGGCCAGACGAGGTTATGGTTCTTTAGGATTAGTTGGTCGAAACTGGAATAATGTTACTGAATACCGAGAATATGTATCGCAAAAAATTGAGCAGTTAACTAATGGTCGATTTAACTTAGCCAATCTTCCTGATACGAAACATCAAGTATTTCGGAATTTTTGGGTTGGTAAGGCTTTGCCTGATGAAACCAAGGCTCGAGTAATCATTGGACAAGCTAGTAGTCGTGCAAAGGCAGAGGCGGGATATAAGTACTTACTAGGTTCAATTAGTAGCAGTTCAACGACAAGATTAGCCTCGCCGCTTCATGCATCGGTTCAAATCATAGATAGACAATATTATCCCGTGGTCGTAGAAACCAATTTAACTAGTAGACCAAATGTGGACTATCGAAAACAAAGGGCAACTTTTTTACGTGGAATTGGGGTGAACTTTGATGGTTGATCAAACACTCTTATTGTTAAGTGTTGGACCTGTCCAATCCTTTATTGCATCGGCAAGGAAAACTGAGGATTTATGGGGTGGCAGTTATATTCTCTCCTATTTAGTGGAACAAGCCATTAGCCAATTGGAAGCAGCGGTGGCAGAATTAGGCAGCAGTGTTGAATTAATATTTCCTGCTGCTAGTCAAGTAGAAACTGCAATTGAAGTTGCTAGTTTTCCGAATCGGTTATTGGTCATGGTCAATTTGCCGGCAGAAGTAGCGTCAGCCTTAGGTGAAGAAATTGCTGAGTTTATCCGAGAGCAATTTGTTGAGATTAGTAGTTTTGCTATTGATGATGCTTTTGCCGGTTCCGCAGTTGATAGGAAATATATGAAAGAAATGGCTAAAGAACAAGTACTTGAATTGCTAGAAATAACTTGGGCAGTGGAACCATTAGGTGATAATTATGAGCTTGCTAGAAAAAGACTAGAAAGTCGGTTAGCCGCTATTAAAAACAATCGTGATTATGGTGCTAATTTGCAAGACGGTTTGGTGTGTACTGTCTGCGGTGAATGGGAAGCTTTGCATGCGGAGCCTTATCCTCCAATGGCAAAAGTAGGGCTAATGAAAAAGCAATTACGGCAGACTTGGGATAACTTGCAGGCAAAATATCGGCCAAAGGATGAGTCAGATGAGGAAGATAATCAGCCAGGCAGAATTCGCCGAAATGAGCATTTGT
>JAAYMV010000118.1 GCA_012521185.1 Bacillota bacterium | reverse complement strand
CTCTTTGCTATAAAGATATATAAGTAATTTATTAGATATAATTTTTGCTTTAGATCTTTCTAAGGCAGTTGATAATAGCTCGTCTTCTTCTAATACAAACAAGACAAAATCCCAATCAAATAAAAAGACCAGCTAATTAAAGTCAATAGATTTTGATTGAAAAACTTATAGAACATTTCTGGATGTTTTAAAATAAAAAAAGCACACTTAATAAACCAACTATGGTTGGTTTGTAAAATCAATTTATGTGTTAAAATTGAACATTGAAAACTAAACATTAAATACAGAGTATTAGGCTACTAAAGATTTAGTGAGAATGAACTCTTTATGCTCTTCTGGGGTTCTTAATTCAAATGGTTTTTTATCCCTTAGGACAGCAAATATAATATTTACCAGCTTTTTCATTACAGCACCTAGTGCTACTTTCTTAGGCTTGTTTATGCACTTCTGGTGGTAATAATCATATATTACTGGATTGGTTTTTTCACCATTTCGCTTGCACCTAATATTGGCTAAAGCAGTTGTAAACATAACTCTGCGTAGCAATTTGGAACCTCTTTTAGACATTTTATTACGGGTTCCTGTAAATTCACCTGACTGATTCACTGAGGGGTCAATCCCAAAAAAGGCTACAAGCTTATTAGGTTTAGAGAAGGCAGAAAAATCACCAACCTCTGCAAGTATTGTTGCGGCAGTCAAAAGGCCTATGCCAGGTATGCTACAAAGCAGGTCAATAATAGGTGATAATATAGGGATATCCTTTAAAGAATCTTCTAAGATAATTTCATTAATTGCATCAAGAATGTCTTTACGAGATTCTTGTAGAGTTCTAACCATAGAGATATTAACTTTAAGTATAGCTATATTACCAGAGTTGCTGATGCTTAATTCGTTAAATTCTTTAGCTTTTAAAACCAAAGACTCATACTTTTGAGTTGACCATGCTAAGCCTTTTTTAGAAGACTTTTCAATAAGTGATATTAAGGATTTCTTGCTAGCTTTCAATATGTGAGTAGGTGAAGGATACTTATCGAGCACTGCAAGGGCAGTCTTTGAATAAGCATTTTGAAAGACATCTGTAAAATTTAGCATCACTTGATCAACTATACCAGCAAGTCTATTTTTGTAAGTAGTAAGTTCATCACTTAATTTATAATATTGACGACAAAGGCTTCTAAGGCAGTCAAGATCTTCATCAGGAACAACAGTAGTCTTAATAAAAGAGAATCTATAGAGCAAAGCAATTCTATGGGCATCAATTTTATCATTTTTGACTTTCCTTATTCCAATATTTCTGATAGAATCAGATTGGATGGGGTTTATGATAGAGACCTCAAATCCAGAATCATGGAGATAATGGAAAAGGATTTTGTGATAGTGCCAAGTGGATTCTAAGACTACGACAGGCCTAATTGCAAAGTCCTTTTCTGTTTTTTGCAATAGATCTATAGCCTTTTTAATACTGTCTAATGAATCATGATAAATTTTAATACGATAACAAACTTCATTATTAGGAGATAAAATACACATCTCACTAAAGTTTTTTCCGACATCAATGCCAGCAACAGGTGGATAATTCATAAAGAAACCTCCTATAAATTGTATTTGGATTTAGAAATCCATTCCTTCTCAAATAAGTACACAACCTTGCATGTGACACGAGGAACCAGCGTTAACTGGCCTCAACCAGCCAAATAATGTAATCTTATGAGAATGGAAAGATACTCTTTGTTACAGGTAATCGCCCAAAGGCGTCCTAGGGGGAGTTACACCAAACTCCAAATCCATAAATTAATTATACAATATTGTCATGGTTCAGGCCAAGAATAAACTGGCTTATGGCTAAGATAAGAAGCCAAAGAAATGTGTTTAATGATTAGATAAGAAAATTAAATCAAATATAAAGAATGGATAATTATTACAGTTAAAAGCTGTAAATTAATTATAACTATATTGTACAAGGGGGAGTTAGAGGTTGATTTAGCTAATTCAAATTCGAGTAGTAACCTTTCAATATTTAACTTCTTAGCTTTGGACCACTTGGGAAGAACTCCGTTCCTTGAGAAATTTGTTTCCGAACCACACT
>JAAYMV010000021.1 GCA_012521185.1 Bacillota bacterium | reverse complement strand
TTTGTCCTGCAAAAATCATTAATTTTAGCCTTTGTTTCACATTACGCCAGCTAGCAACAGGACTCCCACATTAAGTTATTGTATCTAATCATTGACATTTTTATTCCTTCGATTTTTCTTTTTCAGCTTTTTGCCGTTCAGTAATTTCCCGGTTTATTGAATAAATCCCATACAATAGGAAAATGGCAGCAATAATCAAGCCAACCCGATACACAATTTCTGGTAACTCGCTAAACCGATCTATAATTTTAATTACTGCATATAGGACTAGTCCTATTCCAACTTCTCTATTTTTTTTGCTTTTATTTTTAGTTTCTGCCAAAATACTCACCTCTAATAAAATGATTCGTTAAATCTTAGTTAATCTCCTTTGCTATTCGGTAATCTATTATAAAAATACAAGTAAAACTATGTTATAGTATAGCTAAGGAGGGACTTGTATGCAAAAAATTATCATTAAAACCATGGATTTATCAGAAGCTAAAAAGCTAGGAATTGATTCTTGGTCTACTTGGGAATGCGAACCTAGCTCGTTTCCGTGGCATTATCCTGAACAAGAAACAGCCTATATTTATGAAGGCGAAGTTATCGTAACTGTTGGCAATCAACAAACTCATATTACAGCTGGTATGCTAGTCTCTTTTCCCCAAGGAATGGATTGTCATTGGGATGTAAAGAAAAAAATTAGAAAAGCCTATACTTTTAACTATCCCATTGATTAGCTGCCCTGACTTACAGGGCAGTAAAACAAAGGGTTTTACTGCCTTTCGTCGAATTAAAGGGTAGATGACTATCTTACAGCGAGGTTTAATCATGACAGATACAAGAATTTTCACAGAAATAATTGATAATATAATGGTATATATCCCGAAAATTCCAATGGTTGTTTTCACACTAGCTTTAGGCATTTTACTAATTAGATTTATCAAAAAAGCAACCATCAGAATTATGAATCGCATGCGCTTAGACACTACAATTATCAGTTTTACAACTGCCTTTATTACCTTTACATTATGGGTATTCTTAATCTCTTTATTATTTTCTATTTTAGGCTTCCCTCAAATCAGTGTGGCCTTTTCTGGCAGTATAGCTTTAGTACTTGTGGGAATAGCCAGCAATGCTAACAGTTTAATTCAAGATTTACTTGCTGGTATCTTTCTAATTGCTGATACCGATTTTAAAGTAGGAGCTGAAGTCAAAATCAACAATGTCCAAGGAACAGTAGTAGGCTTAGACATTAAGAAAACAAAAATTAAAGATGAAAACGGTCATATTTTTGTGGTTTCAAATAAAGTATTTGATGGAAACATCTACGAAATTACTAAACCAAAAAAATGACTAGGACCTTTGTCCTCTTTAGACTCGTCTAAAGAGGTTTTTTTTAACAAATCATGAATCTTTATAGTAAAACTCTAAGAAAAGGAGGTTAAGAATGAGGCGCACGTTGTGGATAGTGGTGTTAAGCCTGTTACTTATAGTCACATTCACCAGCATAGTCTACATTGGATACTTGAGCATTCAACAGGATTATCTCCCAGCCATGGAGCAATTTGCTATCAATAATTGGTTTAAACAACAAAACACTGCTGTAGAAACCAAAAGTATTAGCCAAACAATTACATACACAAACCGGCTAATTATAGAGAACATAGCAGGAAATATCTCGATAGTGGGAGAAAATACTAATGAAATAACTATCATAGCTGACGTTGAAGTCACTAGTAATGACCAAGAGCGTGCCATGGCGTTACTAGAGCAAATAGATTTGCTAGTTCAAGACCAAAGCTCAAGTTCCATTATGACTATCATACCACCACTAGTAGATAAAGAAACAGCTACTGTTAATTTATCCTTAGTGGTACCACAGGAAATTCAAGGTACTATCAATACTAGACAAGGTAATATAAAAATTACAAATCTTACTGGAAACTTAGAAGTAAACACCGGCCAAGGCCATGTGGAGCTGCAAATACCAGAAGACACAGGCTATAACATTACAGCATCCTATCCTTCAGGAAGCTTTCATACTGAGTTACCACTGTCCGGCACGCAAACTGATAATTTTGTAGAAGGAGTCATAGGAGTTACTCATCAAGACAATCAATTGATAATTAACGTAGAGTCAGGTTCAATTAATATTAAATATTATTAGGAGGAATAATATGCTTAACAACATGTCTGGAGAAACACTTATGCTTTTCTTAGTAATTATGTTGGCGCTTGTAGTAGTTTTGATTATTTTCTTGCGCTGGTTCAGCTATCGTGAACGAATGGCTAGAATCGCTCAAGAAAAAGTCAGAGGTTTTTATGAGGATCCAGAACAGCAAGGACGCAAACAATTGTCGAATGCCCTGACTGTAACATTAATAGGGGTTGCTATTACAATTGGATTACTTACAATGGGAATTGGGCCTTGGTTATTAGGCGGGTTAATTCCAATCTTTGTTGGTTTATCAATGGTTCTTACTTATGTAATTAGTGCTGCTGACAAAGAAAAAGATAATAAAGCCTTAACTAACGAAGTTGCGCCAGCTAAAGAAGTTAAAGGAACGGAAACAACAGTTAAAGAAAACAAGGACAATGACAATAAATAGTAAAAAACACAGTCAGAGAATTTGATCTGACTGTGTTTTTACATTTCACACATTAGTTTTGGTATATCTACAGCATCTGTAGCTGCAACTACTAGGGCTACATCACCTATAAATTTCGGATTATTGCTAATGGTAAATTTAACGCCTTGCTTTTGGGCAGCAGCAATATACTTCATAGCTGCAGTACGAGCCTGATTATGAATTATTAACGAAGCTGCTTGAGGATGTCTTAAAGCCGCTTCAATTGCTTTATAACCATCACTAGTTGAAAGCTGCTTAAAGGTGAGTGCTTGAATTACCCGCTCTCGAAATTGCCCTAAAAAACGTCGCTTTTCATCAATTTTTAATTGTGGAGTTCCATGAATACCAGCTGCTATGGTTCTCTCCAGCTCTGATTTATCTATTGGCATGTTATCCCTCACTTCTTATTCAATCGGTCCATCCCAAGCAAGGATTCCTCCTTTTAAATTATACACTTTTTTATAGCCCATTCCAAACAATCTTTGCTGAGCATGGGCACTTCGTGCACCACTGCGACAGATAACCACTATCGGAGAATGGTAATCAATCTGATCCAACTGATTAGAATCCTCCAACTGACCCAAGGGAATTAGGATTGCTCCAGGGATAGTTCCTGCTGCATACTCATCTGGCTCACGCACATCAATCAAAACAGGCTGGGTCTGACTTGCAAGCATTTGCCGCAGCTCACTCGGCTCAATATCCAACTTACCCATATTTATACTAGTCATAATTAGCCAACCTACCATTCCAAAATTATCTATTCATATTATTATAACCACATTGCTTAGAGAATGCTACATAAAAAAAAAGAACTAGCTAACGCTGTTCTTCTCCAAAATTTGTTTATTTTTATAAACTGGTGCCGGAGGCGGGAATCGAACCCGCACGGGCTTGCGCCCAACGGATTTTAAGTCCGTAGCGTCTACCTGTTCCGCCACCCCGGCACTGCAATTCACAAGTTTTATTATATATTGAAAACCATGTCTTGTCAATACTATTTATGAAAATTGTTCCTGTTTAAGATAAATTATCCCTTGCAGCAAATCTGCATCACTTACTACTAGCTTGTCTTTACCTAATAATTCCATTGCTATAGAAACAATAACTAAACCGGCAATAATAATATCTTCGCGACCAGCAGCCATACCTGGTAAGGCAGCTCTTTCCGGCAGACTCAGTCCATGTAGCCTCCTGATCCAGTGATTAACTTGATCAGGAGTCAATTTATAACCAGTTACTAATTCAGCTTGATAGTCATTCAAAGCCAAATCCAAGCTGGCTAATGTAGTTATTGTACCACCAACTCCAATTAAAGTAAAGTCCTCTACAGCATTAATAGTATTGATCAACTCTTGCAATTTATCCTTTGCAATTTCTTGCATTTTTTGCAGATTATCTACGGCAAGCTCTGTCAGGCGAACAGCTCCTAATTGAGCACTACCGCCCTGGGAAACAGCACCAAACTTTGAACCAGAAATCAATTCTGTACTGCCGCCACCAACATCAAGTACCACAACTTGTTCCTTTAAAGCAACCTTACTATGCAATCCACGAACTGCTCCGCAAAAAGATGCCTGAGCTTCTTCCAGGCCACTTAGTACCCGAACATCCCAGCCAGTTTGTTCTTTTACCTGCTGAGCAAATTGTAAGCGATTAACACTGTCACGAACAGCACTAGTAGCTACCACTGTTACATTCTCCACTTTTCTGTCTTGCAATACCTTATGAAAGTCGGTTAAGGCGCGGTAAGTACGTTCCATAGCTGCTGAGCTCAGAGTTTTAGTCTGGTCAACCCCTTCGCCCAAGCGAGTAGTTATTAAATCAGTATGGATAGGATTTAATTTGCCATTGGCAAATTTTCCAATAAACAAGCGCACGGAGTTTGTTCCAATATCAATGGTGGCAAACATTTCTACACCTACTTGTTAGTTATAATTCAAGTTCACAATTTCCTGATTCACAATTAACCTGACAACCTAATTCTTCATAGACCATTTTTCCAATAATATTGTCTTCACGAGCAAGATAATCAGCTAAATGGGTGTGTAAGCATTTAACACCATCCCTACTTCTAATACCACCAACACCTGTATCAACTATTGCTTCTAAACGATTAGGATAATTCTTTGCCAAGGCTTTTAATACATCGTCGGGAATCAAGCCTTTTCTCAACTCTGCATAAGTAAGATGATTTTTTTCTACTTCAGAAGCAAACTCTGGGTCTTCAGCAATTCGCTGCTGCAATTCATTAATCGCCGCTTTGCTTTCTAGTTGGCCAACAACTCTTTTTAGATAAGGACAAGTTAACCAAAACAAAGTCGGGAAAACACTAATATCCTCTACTTCCATAATAATTGGTCGATTAACAATTACTTGAGGAAACTCGTAAACACACCGTTTTGCAACACCAAGAACTCCTCGTGGTTCACGGCCAAGTTGAGTAACAATCACTTGATTATCTTCAGGAGTTGTCGGTTCCCATTCCAACTTCTTCATGATTACGCCTCCAATATGGAAAAACATCCCCGAAGGGATGTGTTATATTTGAAATGAATTAAATTCAATCACTGATCTATTATCGTGCGCCCCTGCCTCCTCGTTTCGAATCTTGACTCTTTTTCAGAGCTTGTTGACGCTCTTCACTATCCCGTAAAAACTTAGCTAAACGATCTTCAAAGTCTAATGTAGTTGATCTTTTACGTGGACGTGAAAAACGCTGATTCCCAACATAACTGCTTTGATTTTCTGGGGCTGGTTGTGGATTGGCTTGTTTAATTGAAAGCCCTATTTTGCCATCGTCAATATTAATAACTTTTACCTTGACAGTATCATCTTGTTTGAGGTAATCATTAATATCCTTTACATAAGCATCTGCAACTTCTGAAATGTGTACTAACCCTGTTTGACCATTTGAGAGCTCAACAAACGCACCAAAGTTTGTAATCCCAGTTACCTTCCCCTCGACAATGCTGCCGACATCGATTGACATAAATAAATAAATTCCTCCTCTTAACTTTTGCCGCTGCAGGGCACACGGCTAAGATATATTATACATGACTCCCTAATATGTGTCAATCAAAAGTCTTATCCCATCAAGGTTCAGGGGAAACTTCTGTAATTATGTATTTTATCTCGCCTGGTTTTACTAAACCTAGCTCCTCTCTAGCGACTCTTTCTATATATTCTGGAGAATTAAATCGGGCTATATCCTGACGAATCTGTTCGTTTCTCATTCTTACAGCCTGAATTTCATGATCTAATTGAGCTATTTTACGGTGAAGCAAGTAATTACGGAAAAAGCCCTTCCCAAATACAAAGACAATCCAAAAGATTAAAACATAAATCAGTAAGACTCCAACTCTTAATTTTTTCTTCCTCTTTTTCTTCGTCACCGCCAAGCCCTCCTATATAAAGGCTTAGTTCTTTGATGAACAGCTTTTTTCCTTCTTTTTCCGTTATCTTCGCTTCAAAAACATGAACATTGGCGATCGCCAACGTAAATTCGGCACTATTCTAGCTCTACCCAACCGACGAACATTCAAGCCAACCCCGATGTCTTGTGCCAACCTAATTGGCCATGTTACAACCACAAAAACAATTTGATAGACTAAGGATAATACTTTTCCAATAATGTCGAAGAAGCATAAACAGAAATGGATCACTAATCTACTAAAGACCAAGTAATACAATGCTAAACCTAGCAAGATACCAACCAACACATAGAACCTTAATTGTCCCCAATTAGCCAGGAGCAAATAAACAGTCAGCACAGGAGCTACCACTAACCAAAAAAACAAATCCATTACAGCAGTAGCGACAAGGCCTGGCCTTAAATAGCCACGACTTAATCGATAAAGATCAAATAATAAGCCAGTGGTTGCACCTGCTATAATGGTAATAGCAAATGCATACAACTGTACGCTTAGGGATTCCATGTTCTCGCCTCCACACCTAAGTCAAGTTTAATTACTCTAACAGTGTATGCATTTGAGTCTGACAATGTGCTTAACGTAATAGTTTGGCCAACAAACCTTTGCCTCGTTTACTTAGGGATTCACCTACATATTCTAAATCCTTAATAAAACCTACGACAATCAAATTGGCATTCTCTAAGTTTAACTCCTTGATGTGTAAGTCTTCCCCCCGAATGATTAATCCGCCTAAATCCGTTTCTAAAACTATTTCTCGATCATCAAAGCTTTCCACATGCAAAACACCATCAACAGTTAGCCTCTCTCTTTGCACCAGGACTACTTGATGTTTCTTTATATTACCAACTCTCCGCTCCTCCAATTGAATTCCCCCTTCTAACTTCTTAGTACAATCTATGCAAGGGGAATCATTATTAGACTAGAAAGCTGATCAATCATATAATTTTTGAATCTCAATGTCCTTGAAAAATGTTTTGACAATCTCTTCCGGTGAACTGCCATCTTTCGCCATTTGATAAGCATCCCATTGGCTTAATCCTACCCCATGACCATAGCCTGTTCCAGCTACTTTTAAGACACCATCACTAAACTCAAAGTCTGAAACCAAAGTTGATTTCATTCGTGTAGAATCTACATATTGTCTAAACTCTTGGCCGTGCACAGTAGTGGTACCACTATCGCCAATAATCTCTAACTTAGTAATCCTTTCTGTTGGTCCTTTCTCCAAAATGTTTATCCCTTGAATATTGCCTACATTAACTCCAGCTGCTGCCAGTAGAGCTTGCAATTCATCTCTACTATATTCGGTGGACCAGTTTTTAACATCTTCAGGAACATATTGGTTATCAGGCAGTTTGGTACTGCGGATATAAGGCGGCTCTTCCTCCTGATATCCTAAACCTTCAACGGCTGTAGCAGTTATTCCGCCTGAATAGGCATGAAACCAAGCTTTGACAAATCGATTATCATAAGTCATTACTTGGCCGCGAGTCATTTCAACTGCTTTTGTAATCTCAGGTGTAATTGCTTGGGCATTATAAGCTTGAGCCTCATTAATATCAGTTGAAATATCTGCCCCATATTTTTCTTTCAAGCCACCGTCAGCCAAAAATGCCATCGTAAAGCTGCGAGCAAAGATGGCTTGAGCTGCGTAGGCTTCCACTGGCCAATCAGGAAACATTTCTCCCGCCACCACACCTTGCAGATATTCCTCTAATTTCATGGTTTTAATTTCGCCAGTCTCATGAAAATAAACTGAAATATCAGGTTCTGCTTCTAATTCTCGGGCTAGATCATCCTCAGTGCTATCCCAGCTAATCATGAATGATACAGCCGCGATTAACACTAAAATTAATCCTAAGACCATGCCATTTCTGCGAATAAATTCCATCAATAGCGCCTCCTGACGTGGATGTTGTCTACATATCATTAGCTTGTATAATTTATCTTCAGTTTATGCTAGCAAACATAATTCTAAACTTTTGTGGAAATAATTCCCTCAAAGGCAGGATAAATGCAGGAAGCCGAAGAATATGTTTTACGATATATTCTACCTCAAGGGGGTTACAGAGTGAATAAGAGTGAATTAATTAATGTTGTAGCTGAAAAGGCAGGAATTACTAAAAAGGTGGCAGGAGACGCTGTTGAAGCCACTCTTGAAGCGATTCAAGAAGCTTTAGTGGCTAACGACAAAGTAACACTAGTTGGCTTCGGTACTTTCGAAGTGCGTGACAGAAAAGCTCGTAAAGGTGTTAACCCAGCAACAAGAAAACCTATTGAAATTCCTGCAACAAGAGTACCAGCTTTCAAACCTGGAAAATCTTTAAAAGAAGCTGTTGCTCCTAAGTAAGTCGTTAAGCCTGCAGACAGCAGGCTTTTTATTTTATACATAGGAGGATAAACATGGCAAAATATAATCTAGATTCACTCCGTGAAATCATGGCTCAACTTCGTTCACCAAATGGCTGTCCTTGGGATCAAAAACAAACTCATCAAAGCTTAATCAAATACCTTTTAGAAGAAACCTACGAAGTTATCGATGCTATTAATCAAGCAGAGCCCAAGCTTTTAGCAGAAGAACTGGGTGACCTCTTACTACAAATTGTGTTTCATGCTCAAATCGCTGAAGAAAATCAACATTTCACTTTAGATGATTCAATCCAATCTATTTGCGAGAAACTAATTCGTCGACATCCTCATGTTTTTGGTGATCGGCAGGTAGAATCTGTTTCCGATGTATTGCGAAACTGGGAAGAAATAAAAAAACAAGAGGCTAATAACCAATACCGAACATCATTGTTAGATGGAATTCCTGCTCATCTTCCAGCATTAGCTCGGGCAGAAAAGGTTCAAAGCAAAGCGGCAAAAGTTGGTTTTCAATGGGATGAAGTTGATGGTGCCCTTGATAAGCTAACTGAAGAACTTGGCGAATTTAAAGAAGCAATCGCTAATCATTCAACTATAGCTATTGAAGATGAACTAGGCGACTTACTCTTTTCCATCGTCAATGTAGCCCGTTATCTAGATGCTAATCCAGAATTAGCCTTACAAAATACTACTAATAAATTTATCCAACGGTTTAAATACATCGAAGAACGAGCTCAGGAATTAGGACAAGAACTAGACAAAATGAGCTTAGCAGAAATGGACCAACTATGGGATGAAGCGAAGGTTTACTTCCGCAAAAAACCCCAGGTAGATAAATAATTCGCTAAAGGCGAACCTAGTTTAGGAATTACTTGCAAGTCCTTTTCTTTAATTGCACCAGTTAATAACAATAGCAAGAAGTACAGTAAGCAGCCGCTTGCTATCGATATTATACAGGCGATATTATTATTGGTCCAAGTCAACAGCAAATCATAATTATAATAAATGAAGATACCCATGATCATCGAGGCCAATACGGGTTTTAGTAAAAAGTCGTTTAAACGGATGGTAAAACCAACCCGCTTAAATACCGAATAAGTATTTAAACATGCAATGACTATCCAGCCAATAGCCGAACCCCAGGCCGCACCTAAAATACCAAAACCAGGTACTCCAGTTAAGGTATAATTCAAAATTAATTTAGCAGTTACACCAACTAACAGATTTTTGACTGGAATAGCAACTAAACCTAAGCCTTCTAAAATTCCCGTGGTTGCTTGAATTGTTCCCAAGGTAACAGTGCCAAAAGCTAATACTTTTAGCGGTATCCCTACCTGGGCGTAATTAAACAACAACAAGGAAATTGGTTCTGCCAAAATATATAAACCAACAAAGGCAGGGAAACCAAATAAAATAGTAATGCGTAAAGCCTCCTCAACTCGATAGGCGACCAAACGCTTGCCACCTGAAATCGATGCTTCTGAAATTGCTGGTACTAAACTAGTACTTAAAGCCACGGTTATTATATTGGGCAATTGACATAATGTTAAGGCCATACCTAAATAACCCATCCAATCACGAACTTGGGACACTGAATATCCAATTGCCTGTAAACGGTTAGGCACGATAAAAGTGTCTAGCATTTGCATAATCGGCCAAATAATAGTGGTTAACACTATAGGCAAGGCTAAAGCTAATAAACGATTGGTTAACTGACGTCTTCCTTCTAGGTTTGCTTTCTGTCTTGCTCTATTACTTTTTACCTTAGCCATTAACGTATTTTTCTGGGCTAAATAAAAGCAAACTAATACAATTACACAACAGAGTTCACCAATAACTGAACTAAACGCTACTCCTGCTGCAGCATATTCTATACCTCGTGGCAGCAACAAGATAGCTAGTAAAATCGTCGCTCCAATGCGAACCCCTTGATCCACTACTTGCGATACAGCAGTTGGTGTCATATATTGTAACCCTTGAAAAAAACCGCGTAAGGATCCGCCTATAGCATAAAATAAAACACCTGGTGCTAGTGCCAATATCGATAAATAAACTCCTGAATCTTTAATAATTTGGTTGGCAACTAAATCTGCTGTTACAATCAAACCTACACAACCAATTAACCCAGTGAGTAAAGTAATAAATAAGCTAATTTTAAAGACTCGCAGGATTCCTTCGGTTTGGCCTTGAGCTGCTTTTTCCGCAACTAAAATTGCCACAGCAGTAGGCATACCTAAAATTGCTATTACTACAGCAAAATACTGCAAAGGCTTGACTAATTGAACTAAGCCCATCCCTTCATCTAATATGATTCGTGGTAAGACAACGATGTAAATAATTC
This sequence comes from Bacillota bacterium, assembly GCA_012521185.1. Lineage (GTDB taxonomy): Bacteria > Bacillota > Limnochordia > Darwinibacteriales > DTU012 > JAAYMV01. Next base: position 10,518 of record JAAYMV010000021.1, on the reverse strand, counting down.
CTAGCACCCTACTAATCCCGCTAGAAAGTGCTAAAATAAAAGCGCCACGTAAAAAAGACTCCTTAGCCATAACTTACCTCCTTTCCTGTCTACTAATTTTACGCAGGAAATTTTCTGTTATGACTAGAAGTCTTCCACTATTATTGTTCCATTTGCTTAGCTAAGAAACCCGCTGCGGTTTCCACTAATTTCAATTCCAATTCACCCATTTTCACCGATGGATCATTGGTACAGAGCATAACCACTCCAATCGGATCACCTTCAGCTATAATTGGTGCCACTACTTTACTTTCAAAGCCCCATTGTTCATCCTCATTGGCTAAATCATTTTTCGTTAACGTCATGCTGCTTCTCGATTCCATTGCCTTTTCTAATATTTCAATTACCGGTTTATCAATCCATTGCTTCTTTGGTGCACCTGATACGGCCACAATAGCATCACGATCTGAAATTAGTGCTATATGACCGGTAGACTCATACAACGAATCTGCATACTCCTGAGCAAAATCACCTAATTCACCGATCGGAGAATATTTCTTTAAGATTACCTCGCCCTCTCGATCGACAAAAATCTCTAAAGGATCACCCTCACGGATGCGCAAGGTGCGTCGGATCTCTTTCGGAATAACAACACGACCCAAATCATCAATGCGTCTAACAATTCCTGTAGCTTTCAAGAGCCACACCCCTCCTTTATGTTGGGTAAGTACATTGTTAGTATATAACCGCAGTACTATTTTTATTCATTTTTCCCAGCTAAAACCCGTCTTTTACACAATCGCTTCCAGCACTTGTTTTAGCAAAAGTATATCTTTAGTTCGGATTTGCAGCCGTGCAGTTTTCCCGGGGAAAAAGCCAACAATACCTCGATATTGCTCTAATAATCGATTATAATCTTGGTCATCAATAGTAACTCCCGGCAATAACCGAATCACAAAGGAATCACGCTCTACATTAATACTTGCTACACCAAGCTGACGGCAAATAATTTTGATCCGGGCAATTTGCAATAGATTCTGTACTTCTTCAGGCGGATCAGCGAAACGGTCAGTGATTTCTTCTTCTAAGTCATCAACTTCCTCTAAAGTCTGAAGCGCAATGATTTTCTTATATAACTCCACCTTTTGCTTCGGATCTGGTACATAATCATCGCCAATAAAGGCACTGACACCTAAGTCTAAGACTGGTTCAGGCAGCTGTTGTACTTCCTCACCTTTTAGTTTTTTAATAGCTTCTTCTAACAACTTACAATATAATTCAAAACCAACAGAGCTAATAAAACCATGCTGCTCTGGACCTAAAATATTCCCTGCACCTCTAATTTCTAAATCTCGCATAGCGATTTTAATTCCCGAACCTAGCTCGGTAAATTCCTTGATGGCTTGTAACCTTTTTTCAGCTACTTCTGTTAGTATTTTATCCTTTCGGTAAGTAAAATACGCATGAGCCACCCGATTAGCACGCCCTACTCGCCCACGTAACTGATATAACTGGGCTAAACCTAAGTGGTCAGCATCATAAATAATCAATGTATTCACATTAGAGATATCCATTCCAGTTTCAATAATTGTGGTGCAAAGTAGGATATCGTATTCCCCATTGTAAAAGTCTAGCATTATCTGTTCTAAACGGGCTTCATTCATTTGACCATGAGCAATGGCAATTCTGGCATGGGGTACCAAATCCTGAATTCGCCGATACATTTGCTCTATGCCCTGAACCCGGTTATAAACAAAATATACTTGTCCTTCACGGCCTAATTCACGGTTAATAGCCTGAGCAATAATTTGATCATCCCATTCCATCACATAAGTGCGGATTGGGAATCGATCTGCTGGTGGAGTTTCAATTAAGCTCATATCCCGTACTCCGACAAGTGACATGTGTAATGTCCGGGGAATTGGTGTCGCCGATAATGTCAAAACATCAACATTCTTACAAATTTCTTTTAATCGCTCTTTTTGTGCTACTCCAAACCGTTGTTCTTCGTCAACAATTACCAAACCTAAATCTTGATAAACAATGTCTTTAGAAAGCAAGCGATGGGTACCAATCACAATATCAACTGTCCCATTTTTCAAACCGTCGATAACTTTCTTTTGTTCGGCAGCAGATTGGAAACGAGAGAGTACACCTATATTAATCGGATAATTCTCAAAACGCTCCACAAATGTCCGGTGATGTTGCTGAGCTAAAATGGTAGTGGGTACTAAAACCGCTACCTGCTTGCTTTCACCAACAGCTTTAAACGCTGCGCGAATGGCAACTTCAGTTTTACCATAACCTACATCACCACAAAGTAAACGATCCATTGGTTTAGGCTTTTCCATATCTGCTTTAACTTCTGCAATGGCTCGCAGTTGATCAGCAGTTTCCTCGTAAGGAAAAGCATCTTCAAACTCTTTTTGCCAAGGTGTATCCTTCGGATAAGCATAACCTGGCATCGCTTCCCTTTCCGCATACAGTTTAATCAAGCCTTCAGCCATTTGCTGAACCGATTCTTTAACTCGCTTTTTAACACGAGCCCATTCACCGCCGCCTAATTTAGAAAGCTTTGGTTCTTGATCATCCAATCCAACATACCGCTGCAACAAATCGATTTGATCTGTTGGGACATATAATTTATCTTTACCAGCAAATCTTACCAATAAATAGTCTTTATACACTCCAGCGACTTCTAAGTTTTCTACCCCAAGATACTGACCAATACCATGATTAACATGAACAACATAATCTCCAACCCGAAGCTCATTCTCTGTCAACTTTAAATGTGTCTCCGGTTTACTAAGCCGTCGCTTAGGTCTTTGCTTACCATAAATCTCTAAATCAGTAAAAACTGACAATTTATAGCTAGGAAACTCGAGACCTGTCTCTAAATCTCCTTGAGTAATAATACAGTTACCAATTTTTAATTCATCACCCAGCACTTCAACAAAGTTGGCAGGGATTTCGTTATCTCGTAAAAATTCAGTTAATCGCAGACCCCGTTCTTTGGTAGAAACCACCAAAAGAATTCGGTAATGGTCTTTGCGCAATCGCGCTATTTTATTAACAAAGTTGGTCAAATTACCCTGAAAATGTTCAGGATTTTTTAGTGACATCCGCTGGGGACTAGCACTAAGCATATCCGGTACTCGTTTGTCTAACGTGGAAAGATGTATTTTTACAAAAGGACTAGTTTTTTCCCACAAGTCAGGCCAATCCCAGTACATTTTCGCTACACTTGGCAATATTCTTCCCTGCTCTAAGAAGTTAGCAATGGTTTCATTAATCTGCTTTAAAAAGACCCGAGCTTGTTCTCTAATCCGTGCTGGCTCATTAATAATCAGCAAACAATTTTCACCTAAGTAATCTAGCAAGGAATATGGTTCAGCTAAATAAGGAAAATATTGATCGACGCCTGGAAAATACTTGGTTTCAGCTAACAGTTCTAGATGAGCTGCCACCTTTTTCATTAGCTGATCTGCCTCAAGGTGTTTACCTAAACTTTCTAACTTGGCAGCTTGATGCTTTGTATCCTGCCAAACCAACTCGGCAACTTGTGCCAGATCTAGATTAGAAAATAACTTTTCTCTTGCTGAAACTATAACGCATTCCTCTTGCTTTTCTAAAGAACGCTGATCAGCCAAACTAAAGCTGCGGATTGAATCAACTTCATCATCAAATAATTCAATCCGCATTGGATTATCCATAGTAAAAGAAAAAACATCTATAATTCCACCACGAATGCTAAACTGTCCATAACCCTCAACCATATCCACTCGCTCATAACCTAAATCTACCAACTGACTACTTAGCTTTTGTAAATCAATTCGGCTATCTAAATCAATTACTAACTTCTGTTCAGTTAGAATTTTAGGATCGACAAAAACCTCTGTTAAGGCTTGTACAGAGGTGCATACAATCGTCCCAGGAGTTCGTAGATTAGTCAGAACTTCTATCCTGGACTTTTTTAACTCCCAGTCAACCACTACTTCATCATATGGCATAAATTCATTTGGGCTAAAAACCAGCACATTAAAGTCTGGAATTAAATTTCGCAGATCTTGCGCTGTCGCCTCGGCTTGCTGGTGGTTGTAAGTGATATATAAAGTTATTTGCTGTGGGTTAGCTGTAGCTGCTACTAATAGACTTTTTTGCGATCCAGATAAGCCTACCAAAAACTGTTCGTCGCCAGCTACGGCCTTTTGCTTGATATCTTGAAACTCTTTTGATTGGTCAATTAACTCAACCAGTCCCTGTAACGACACACCCGTTCTCCTTTCAAACAACAACAAAAAAACCTAACTTGAAGTTAAGGCCTGTCTTTTTTTACATTAAAACGATTCATAGCTTGATCGATACCTAACTCCATCCACAGTTCTATGGCCTTGACGCTTTCAATAACTGCCTCTTGATAAGCTTCCCATTCTGACTTTGGAATATTTGCTAACACATAATCTACAGTATCCATGTAATCAGGAGTTGCTCCAATTCCGATTCGGAGTCGTGGAAATTCATTTGTTCCTAATAAATCTATTATATTTTGAACTCCACGATGTCCGCCAGAGCTTCCTTGGGCTTTAAGCCGAATTTGGGCTGGTGGTAATGATAAATCATCAAAAATAACCATTAAGTCTCGTAAATCTACTTGCCAGTAATCTACTATTTTCCTGACAGACTCTCCACTTTTATTCATATATGTTTGTGGCTGCACTAAAATAACCTTTTTACCGGCAAACATTCCCTGACCAAGAATAGCATTAAACTTTTTCCCGGTTAAGGGGATATTCCAAGCTTTGCTCAAATAATCGATTACCCAAAAACCTGCGTTATGACGTGTTTTTTCATAACGAGAACCTGGGTTGCCTAATCCTACAATGACTTTCAAAATCTAACACCCGCCAATTGTAAAAGAACGCACAGCTTTCACTGTGCATTCTTTTGAAATCTATTAAGTAAATTATTCTTCCGCTACTTCTGGTTCTTCGGCTTCTTCAGCTGCATCTTCATCTGCTGCTACTTCAGCAGCTTCTTCAACAGCTTCAGCTTGGGGAGCTGTAATAGTAACCACTACTTCATCTTCTGCGGTAACTAACGTAACACCTTCTGGCACCTCTAAATCAGCTACCGTCACGGTATCACCTATTACCAGCTCTGTAACATTGGCTGAAATCGCATCAGGAATATTTGCTGGTAAACAAGAAACAGTTACTTCTCTTAATACCTGATTCACAATACCGCCATCTGATTCACGGTTTTCTTCACCTGTGATCACTACTGGCACAACTGTTTCAACTGGTTGATCCATATCTACTTCATAAAAGTCCACATGCTCGATTCGACCTTTAACTGGTTCATACTGCAATTCTTTGATAATTACAATTCGAGTTTCTTCTCCTAGCTTAAGGTCAATTAGGTTAGCTCCCGTTTGAACAGCTTTGTCCAGCTCACCTAATTTTACGGAAACAAGCAGGTTAGCATCTGCTTTACCGTAAACATTACCCGGAACTAAATTTTCCCGACGTAATCTTCGAGCAACGCCTTTACCTGTTCCTTGGCGTACTTCGGCATTTATTTGATAATTTGCCATTACTCTTCCTCCTTTTCACCTCTAACTGTTATATTATAACACCCTTGCTAATTTCTAGTCAAATAACTTACTTACTGACAGCTCTTCGAAGATACGACTAATGGCTTCTGCAAACAAAGGAGCCACAGATAGTACAGTTAGTTTCGGGATCAACTTCTCTTGTTCCAAATTAATCGTATCGGTTACAATGACTTCCTTCAATGGACTATTTTGCAGTCTTTCTGCTGCATTATCCGAGAAGACTGGGTGGGAACAACAAGCATAAACTTCTTTTGCACCATTTTTTAATAATGCTTCAGCCGCTTGAACGATAGTTCCCCCTGTGTCAATCATGTCATCATAAAGAATACAAGATTTGTTCTCTACGTTGCCAATCAAATTCATAACCTCAGACACATTAGGCATTGGTCGCCTTTTGTCAACAATTGCTAGTTGACAATTAAGCCGATCAGCTAATTCACGGGCTCTGGCTACCCCGCCAACGTCTGGGGAAACAACAATCGGATCTACTAACTTTTTACTTATTAGATAATCACCAATAATTGGTAATGCTTTCAAATTATCAACTGGAATATCAAAGAATCCTTGAATTTGACCCGCATGTAGATCCATGGTTAAAACTCGATCAGCACCTGCTGCCACTAACAAATTAGCAACTAGCTTAGCTGCGATACCATCACGCGGTTGAGTCTTTCGGTCTTGTCTAGCATAACCATAATAGGGGATAACTGCAGCTACCATCTTAGCAGAGGCACGCTTCATGGAATCAATCATTAAGAGTAATTCCATTAAGTTGGTGTCAGTAGGAGCATGAGTAGGTTGAATAATGAAGACCTCTTTACCACGTACTGTTTCGTCAACACGTACGCTAATTTCGCCATCTTTAAATCTTCCTACACGAGCTTTTCCCAATTCTTCCCCGAGGCAAGCTGCAATATCACTTGCTAATTTCGGATTAGCATTACCAGAAAATAATTTTAATTTTTTATCATAATGACTTAAGATCACTCTTAGCCCTCCGTTTTTTTCCAGCCCAACTTGTTAACTTGTCTTGCTCTGGCAATTCCTAAGCTGCCTGCCGGGACATCTTCAGTGATTGTAGAACCTGCAGCAACATAAGCACCAGCACCGACAGTCACTGGAGCTACTAAACTTGTATTACTTCCAATAAATGAATTATCTTGTATCACTGTTTTACTTTTTTTCTTACCATCATAGTTACATGTTATTGTACCACAACCAATATTTACACCAGAACCAATTTCCGCATCGCCAATATAACTATGATGTGGTACTTTACTGCGATCGCCAACCGATGTATTTTTAATCTCTACAAAATCCCCAACCTTACAATTAGCACCAATCTCACTTCCTGGTCGAATATAGGCAAATGGCCCAACAACTGTATTCTCGCCAATGGAGCTTTCCACTACCACGGCTTGTTCTATCTGAATATTATCTGCTAAAACTGCTTTCGTTAAACGAACATTAGGTCCAATTATACAATTACTGCCTACAATAGTGCCTTTTTGAATATAAGTATTTGGATAAATTATTGTATCGGTTCCAATTTGACATCCCTGTTCAATATAGGTTTGACTAGGATTAATAATAGTGACTCCAGCTAGCATATGTTCTACACAAATACGCTGCCGCATTATTTCCTCAGCTTTAGCTAATTGAACACGATCGTTGATTCCCATACTTTCTTGTGGATCAGCAATACAATAAGCACCCACCCGATAACCATTGGCAATCATAAGTGGCAATACATCAGGCAAATAATACTCTGCTTGTGCATTGTCAGGAGTAACATGTGCCAGATATTTAAATAACAATTCACTATCAAAGCAATAAGTTCCTGTGTTAATTTCTGTAATTTGTAGTTCTTCTGTTGTGGCATCCTTTTGTTCAACGATTTTCTTTAAGTATCCATCATCACCCCGAACAATTCTTCCATAACCTGTCGGATCGTCTATTTGTGCTGTAATAACTGTAGCTGCTAATTCTTGCTCTTTATGATAATCTAATAATTGCTGAAAAGTTTCTGGTCGAAAGAGAGGAGTATCTGCATAAGTAACTAAAACTGTTCCTTTAAAATCTTTTAATAGTTCCCGACATTGATCTACAGCATGGCCAGTACCTAATTGTTCAGCTTGCACAACGAAGTTAATATCAGAAAAAGCTTGAGAAACCGCTTCCCTAACCAAATCCCCTTGATGCCCAATCACCAAGTAAAGATTATCAATCTGGCCACTAGCTTTTACACTAGTTATGACCTGTTCCACCATGGGGACCCCCGCTATTTTATGCAAAGGTTTCGGAATGTTAGATTTCATTCTTTGACCTTGTCCTGCTGCCAAAATAATAACCGACGCTTTCACCTTCTCGCCTCCTTCCTACCATCTTCTTATATGAATATATTAGCTTTCTTGACAAATAAAAATACCACCTATATTATCTTAACCTTTTAAACGCCTTATCTCAAGAGGCAAAAACAATAATAAAAAATCTCCCTCCCTGGGAGACGAGAGCATAGAAAAAGTGGGGTGCTGTTTCAACACCCCTAATAAAAAAGTATATCAAAGATTAGAGTTAGCGTCAACCGCAGTCAAATCCTTAATCCACTTTGCTTGCTCGACATAGATTTTTTGTTCTTCCTCATTAACCCTTAATAAAATAAATGAAACATAATCAGAGATCAATTTCTCTTTCGGTTCAGTGGTTTCAATTAAAACTCCTGTGCCAACTACCTCACATTCAAACTCACCCATTAAATCAGTTAAGCCGCGCAAAGTACCGCCTGCTTTCATAAAGTCGTCTATAATCAAAACACGCGAATCCTTTGGTAAAGCTCTACGGGAAAGGGACATCGTTTGCAGCTGTCGAGATGAACCAGATAAATAATTCATGGTTAATACTGGACCATCTGCCGGGCGATTAATCCGATTCACCACTACTAATGGAATATTCAGTGAGCGAGCAGTCATTAAAGCAATGGGGATTCCGGAGGTCTCAACGGTAACTACATATTCAGGATTACTGCTAGCAAATTTAGTAGCAAATACTTCTCCAATTTCGGCAATTGCCATTGGACTAGCTAATAAATCATTGAGATATATAAAACCACCAGGTAAAATCCGTTGTGCTCCTTCTAATTTTTCGCATATAGCTGCAATTCGGCGGGAAATCTCTTGAATCGTTAACTCTGGAATATATCGTACTCCACCAGTGGCTCCAGGCAATGTTTGAATTTTGCCAATCTCTAATTCAGCAAAAGTTTCACGAATGATTGCCAAATCTTCACTTAATGTGGATTTCGCCGCATTAAATCTCTCTGCAAATTCAGTAAGGGACACCACTTGATATGGTCTTTCTACCAACCATTTGGTAATTGCCGCAATTCTCTGGCTCCTACGCATGAACTGTCCTCCTTACTAATCCTGCTGTGATAATACTCTTTCTGCTAATTCCCAGTCACTGGGTTTATCAATATCTGTACCTATTTCTGGATACGGCGAAATCACGGCGATTCCTTTGATACCAAATAAATGCGCTACTCGTTTTTCAATCTCACTTATACTTAGATTGCGCATAATAAATTTAAGTATAAAATTAAAACCTAATAACTGTACTAAACGCCATGGTTTTTTCCGTAAATTCAACACGCGATTGATCATTGCGTAACAAGCTTCCACTACACTTGGTCCAATCAGCACAACATTGCCGCCAGTGAAAATACCTTCTTTTAAATGAAAATAGGTACGTTCTGTTCCTGGATAAGTATTTTCATTAGATTCCCGAGAAATAATCGGGTAAAATATGTCACCTTCTAACTCACTGCAGCGAGTTAGAAAGTCTTCTAATGCTTCCACATTAAGCATAGGAATATCGGAAGTGATTACCAGTACATGTTCTCGATGATTTAAATAATCAATCCCAATTTTTAGATTATCGGCTAAACTTTCACCAGCTTCTAATAATATAACACTGGGATCTAGTTCTGATTTCATCTCTGGATAACCAACTACAATAATCCGATTAATCCATTGAGAGCTTTTTAAAACTTGAATAACATAATTAATCATTGGCTTTCCATTAATCGGTATTAAAGCTTCATACTCACAATTGGCAACTTCCTGCAATCGCCCATCATTTTTTGCCCCTGCTAACACAATTACATCTATCTGCACGTTGTTCTGCCCCCTATTCCTTAACTTGGCTAAGTCCAGTTGACACTGGGGTAGTCCAAGCAATCCAACGCTTTCGGTCCTTCCATTTTTGGCAAAACTGGATTGCATCAGTTTTTTCTGCAAATAATCCGAATACTGTCGGACCGCTGCCAGACATGATACTAGCCTTAGCCCCCTCGTGCAGCATTCGTTCCTGCCAAAGATCGATTTCAGCTATCATCATACTAGTAACCCCTTGTAATACATTACCACAAGCAGCCGAAATATCTAGATTAGCACGCAAACGCTGTATTAAACCTGAAGAATAGCGTTCTCCAAACATATCATTCGTCAAGCTTTGATATATTCTTTGCGTACTTACAGACTGATTTGGTTTTACTAAGACAATATAATACTGAGGCAAATCAGGTAATTTAGTCAATTGGTCGCCAATACCCTCAGCTAACAAAGTACCTCCTTGAAGACAAAAAGGAATATCTGCGCCTAAACTTGCGCCTATTTCTTGTAACTCACTTAAAGACAAGTCCGTTTTATATAATTTATTTAATGCCCACAAAACGGCTGCTGCATTGCCGCTGCCCCCAGCTAAACCTGCCGACAGGGGCAAGTTTTTGATCAACTTAATTTTTACTCCAGCTTTCAAATCCATGGTTTCAAAGAATAACTCAGCAGCCCGCCATGCTAAATTTTTCCGTTCAGTAGTAATATGAATATTCGTTTCTAGCTCAATACCTTCATTCTGCTTATTAATAA
>JAAYMV010000117.1 GCA_012521185.1 Bacillota bacterium | reverse complement strand
CAGAAGCAGATTATTGCCGATATACTCCTGAACAGGATGAGCAATTGTTGTTTTATGACTATCAATTACCCAACCATAACCATGTCCATTTATGTTGGTTCGGTTTGCTAAATCCCATATGTAATCAAGTTTCACCGTAGCTCCTAGTACTCCCGCTACAGTTCGCCCATCATAACCGATTATAGGACGAGCGACAACAAAAACTGGTTTTCCTGAAACAGAACTAATAATCGGATCGGAAAAGCTGACCTTTTGCTCGTATAATGCCTTTTGGAAAAACATGTGTCCCGCAACGTTCATAGTGTAATCGGCTGTAGTCCGAGCATAGCCAGTCAGGTCTGCAACAAACAACATTTCGTAATCTGGATGATCCTCTAGAACACCTTTTAACATCGATTCTTGATTATTCCATTCCATGCCTCGCATGGCACTAGCGCCAGAAAGAGCATCAATTTCGCGACTAACTGACATCAGCCAGTTAGAAATGATCTCAGCATTTTGCTTGGTGCTATTTTCCGCATTAAATTCAATGTTTCTTTGCAAAATGCTGTAAGTTTGTCTATAAGAAAGTAGCATGGAGCAAAAAGTTACAATTAAAATAATAAAAATAGTTCCAACAATAATTTTAGTTTTCAGACTAGCTGCTCTAGATTTACTCAAAAAAATGCCTCTATTCTACGATGATTAATAATTATTAGGAATCATTATCAAAGCAATTATATCAGTTTGTTAACACAAATACAAGTAACCAAAAATAAAAATCATCCAAGATATTGTTGGATGATTTTTTAACGAGTTACCATTTCTGCTAACCGACTGACCGTTCGTTTAATTGCGGTATGCATCATTCTCAACCGATTAGTATTCTCCATGCGCTGTGAAATTAAATCCTGATCGCTCTTCGCTAACTTGTGCAAATCACCTTGATAAATGATTTTGCACTCTAAGTTATTCAATAAACTCTGTGGTCTAACCAAATTACGAGGCATATCAAAATCGGCAATTCCACTTTCTTTTAAAATGTAGTAAACGAATTCTGAACACAAAAATCGATTCTCAAACTGAACCGGCTTATTTAATAATGCATAAAATAGTCCCAGGTAATTATATTTATAGCGATTGCTATTAGTGATAAATTCATCTAACAGCTTAACTGCTTCTTCATATTTTTCTACTGGAACCTCTATTTCCATAATTACGCCAGGTAACTCTCTACACAGTTTATAAATTCCTTCATTGAGATTTTCTTGTTTAAATCTGCCAACAAAAGGATTATAAGTTCTTTTACGAGCAAAGCTATACATTTTTTCCATGTTCTTATCTAAAGCAATTGCTGCGTGAGTGTAATCATCATGAGTGAAGAGGCGAATTAAGCGCGAAATAGTGGTATTTGTTCTTGTTAGCACTATATAAATATAGCAGTTTTCCACCTACCTAGCCTCCTTTTCAAATAACCAATCAAATAGCTTTCTTTATCATATTCGACCTTTATTAGCTGGTTCCTCCCTACTTGATACAATATAATCAGAAAGCCTTGAAATCAGTACTAAATCTGATCTCAAGGCTTGAGCATTTCTTAGAATGCTGGTACTACACTACCATCATAGGTTTCCAAGATAAATTGGCGGATTGCTTCACTGTTTAGTGCTTCTGCTAACTTGAGTAAATTAGCATTGTTAGCATTTTTAGCATCTACTGCCAGCACATTCACATATGGTGAATCTTTGCCTTCGATGACCAAGGCATCTTTAATTGGGTTCAAACCTGCGGCAATAGCATAGTTGCCATTAATGCAAGCTGCAGTAACATCAGATAATGAACGCGGCAATTGGGCTGCCTCTAACTCTACAATTCGTAGATTTAATTTATTCTCAGTGATGTCAAATACGGTTGGTGCATTCCCGGCTTTTGGATCTAGTTTAATTAATCCAGCCTGTTGTAAGAGAAGTAAAGCTCGGCCGCCATTGGTAGCATCGTTAGGAATAGCAATCGTAGCACCTAATTTTAAGTCCTCCACATTATTAAGAGTATTACTATACAAGCCAAAAGGCTCTACATGCACACCAGCAATGCTCACTAGATTGATCCGATGATCTCTGTTGAAGTTTTCTAAATACGGAATATGCTGGAAGAAGTTAGCCTCTAACTCACCTTCATGAACAGCTAAGTTAGGTAAAACATAATCATTAAACTCCACGATTTCCAACTTAATACCTTGTTTTTCTAAAATTGGCACTACATGTTCTAAAATCTCCGCATGCGGTACTGGTGTTGCGCCTACCCGCACTACCGCTTGTGCAAAACCAAGACCACTTAAACCAAGTACTAAGCTAGCTAATAGAATTAGACTAGTTACTAAACGAATTGCTTGTTTCATACTATCCCTCTTTCCATTTTTATTTATGGGCTACTCTCTTGGCAACCCAATCACCTAGCATTTGAATCAACTGAACCATTAAAACTAAAATAATCACTGTATAAAACATAACGTCTCCACGAAATCTTTGATACCCATACCGTATCGCTAAATCACCTAGGCCACCCCCGCCAATGGTACCCGCCATAGCAGAATAACCAACTAAGTTAACAGCAGTTAGAGTAAATCCTAAAACGAGTCCTGGCAAGGCTTCTGGCAATAAGACTTTATAAATTATTTGCCAAGGAGAAGCACCCATGGCCTCAGCTGCTTCAATTACACCAGGATCGACTTCCTTCAATGAGCTTTCTACTACCCTAGCCACAAAAGGAATTGCCGCTACAATTAAAGGTACAATAGCAGCCGATGTTCCAATGGAAGTTCCTACTACCCATCTGGTAAAGGGAATAATCGCTACCATTAAAATGATAAATGGTATAGAGCGACCGATGTTAACGATAAAGCTTAAAATCTTATTTAGGATTGTGTTTTCTAAGATCTGATCTTTATCCGTTACTACAAGTAATACACCTATTGGCAAACCTAGCAATTCAGCAATTACTACGGAAACACCTACCATGTACAAGGTTTCTTTGGTGGCGTTCCAAAGCAAAGTAACCATCATACTATTCATTCATGAACACCTCCATTTCCACATCGTGTTCACGAATAAACAACAAAGCCTCATTCAGCCGCTGAGCCTCTCCGCGCATTTCTACTAATAACATGCCAAAGGGTACCGATTTCATCTGATCTATTTTACCAAACAAGATATTGACCGTTACATCATAGTTTTTCAATAATGAAGAGATAATCGGTTCATGGGCAGAACTGCCTACAAAACTAAGTTTAGCAAAAATTCGTTCCTTATCTGTCTGACCATTAATTTGTTGCAATAATTCTGCTGGTATTTGCGACTCTATAGAGCCTCCTAACAGACGTTTAGTGGCGCTAGCTTGTGGTTTAGTAAAGACATCAATTACTGGGCCATATTCTTTAATCTTACCATCTTCAATTACTGCTACATCATCGCAGATTTCTTGAATAACAGGCATTTCATGGGTAATAAGCACAATGGTTAAACCCATTTCTTCATTAATGCGCCGCAGCAATTGTAAAATTGAGGTCGTGGTCTCTGGATCTAATGCAGAAGTTGCCTCATCACATAACAGTAACTGGGGTTCATTAGCTAAGGCTCTAGCAATTCCCACCCGCTGCTTTTGACCACCACTAAGCTGGTGCGGATAAGCTTTCTCTTTGTCTCCTAATCCAACTAATTCTAATAATTCTCTCACTTTGTGTTGAATCTTTTCCTTAGTCATTCCAGCAATCTCTAGTGGAAAAGCTACGTTATCAAATACAGTTCTTGATGAAAGTAGATTAAAGTGCTGAAAAATCATTCCTATTTTTTTGCGCGTCTTACGCAATTCTTTAGGTGAAAGTTGACTAATATTAATTCCATTGAAAATCACTTCTCCCTGATCAGGTTTTTCCAAGCCATTGATGCACCTGATTAAGGTAGATTTACCAGCACCACTTTGACCAATTATTCCAAAGATCTTTCCTGCTGGAATCTGTAGATCTATACCACGGAGAGCATGAACAACTCGTTCTCCCGCATATGTCTTGTGTAAATCTTTTAAGATGATCACTCTCGCACCTCCCCTTATATACAAAAAAACCTCTTCTAAGAAGAGGTTTTGATCAATAAAGCAACACCTCCTCTTATCTTTCTGGGTATTTCCCAGCAGGAATTGGCACCTTATGGTGAAAACCATTGGTTGCCGGGCTTCATTGGGCCAGTCCCTCCGCCTCTCTGGATAAGAGTAGTCAAAGTTTGTAATTGTAATTAGTATAAACCTGTTTTATCCTTTTGTCAACAACATCTTTTTATTATTTTTATAGTTTTTAATAGCTAACCACTAGCATCATTGACTTTTATTTATAAATAAGCTAAATTAAAAATAGAGCAACCGGTCTTTCGTCCTTAAGGGATAAGGGTGAAAGCTTTTTTTCTTTTAAGGAGGTTATTACTTGCTTACGTTAGATAAAATTTATCACGCTGCACATATCCTAAAAGGGATCATTCGTCCAACCGATTTAATTAAAGTCCAAGGAATTAATGATCAATGTGAAGTCTATTTAAAACCAGAAAACTTACAGATTACAGGCTCCTTTAAAATTCGCGGCTCTTACTATAAAATTGCTCAATTATCAGTTGAAGAAAAAAGTAAAGGGGTAATCGCCTGCTCTGCTGGTAACCATGCACAAGGGGTTGCATTAGCCGCCCAAAAACATGGAATTAAAGCTTCAATCTGTATTCCCGATAATGCACCAATTTCCAAAGTAGAAGCGACTAAAGCATTTGGAGCTGAAGTCATTTTAGTAGAAGGTTCATATGATGACGCATATAATAAAGCCATTCAACTCCAAGAAAAAACTGGAGCAACCTTCATTCATCCATTCAATGATCCAATGGTGATTGCTGGACAAGGCACCTTAGGTTTAGAAATTCTTTCTGATTTACCGGATGTAGATAGCATTATTGTGCCTATAGGCGGTGGCGGACTAATTAGTGGTATTGCTTTTACTATAAAATCCTTAAATCCCAAGATAAAAGTCTATGGTGTGCAAGCTAGTGGAGCTGCCTCCATGTATGACTCAATAAAAAACAATCGAATTCAGACCTTAACCACTGTCAAAACTATTGCCGATGGTTTAGCTGTAAAAACACCAGGCAGTCAAACTTTTGATATCTGCGAACATTATGTGGATGATATTATTACGGTGACCGACGACGAAATCTCTACTGCTATATTAACTATGATCGAAAAACATAAGTTAGTGGCTGAAGGTGCCGGAGCCGTGTCGGTAGCCGCAGCATTATTTAATAAACTGCCACTTGCAGGGCAAAAAGTGGTTTGTTTAGTATCGGGGGGAAATATTGACGTAACCATTCTTTCCCGGGTAATTGATCGGGGATTACAAAAATCAGGCCGTTTGGCTAAACTAACGATTGAGTTATTAGATAAACCAGGACAGCTAGTTGGAGTTTCAAAAATTATTGCTGACTTAGGCGGAAATGTGGTTTCAGTGAATCACGATCGGATGGATGTTAACATGGATATCAATTCTTGTTTTTTAGAAATTGCATTAGAAACAAGGAATCAAGAGCATGTTAACGAAATAAAAAAGGAACTAACACGGCAAGGCTATAAAATCCTATAAAGGAGGTTTTGTAGTGATTAAGAAAGTGCACACTAACATGGCGCCAGAGGCTATCGGACCTTATTCACAAGCTGTAATCGTTAATGACTTCGTATTTACCTCTGGTCAAATTGCTCTAAACCCTGAAACTAATGAAATGGAAGGCACGACAATCGAAGAACAAGCTGAACGGGTAATGAAAAATTTAGAAGCAATCTTAACTAAGGCTGGCAGCAGTTTAGAGAAAGTAGTTAAAACCACCTGTTATCTTACTGATATGGAAGACTTTGCTGCTTTTAATCAAGTTTATGCCAAATACTTTATTACCAAACCAGCCCGTTCCTGTGTTGCAGTTAAACAATTACCGAAAAATGCATTATTAGAAGTAGAGGTCATTGCCATCCTTTAAGGGGGCAATGACCTTTTGTTATTCTTTAACTAAAAGCTCTAAATAAAATTCAGCGTCCCGATCACAAACTAGGCAACCATCTTTCACCTCTAACTTAGCTACTTGTAAAACCGTTCGCGCTTCTTTATAAGTTAATGGTTTTGTTCGATTTCGTCGCTCCTCTTTAGGAAACTCTGGATGGACAAAGTAAAATATGTAAGCTTGATCATTGATAACTAAAACATCAGCATGATTACCAATACTAGAATCCTCAGGACGTTTACCAGGCTCTCGTAAAATATTCTCACCACAGCGAGTCCAATTAGTAAAATCATCTGATTGATAAACCGCTAAGCCATCCCAACGATCAGTAATCATCCACTTTTTACCGCCAAAGACAAAAACATTGGCTCCTTCATGAGAACCATCAGTAATCTCTGGACCTAACACTTCCCACTTATATAAATCTTTACTGATTGCTGTATATGTATGACTAGAATGCCCTTCGTCTTTGTACCACATCTTGTATTCACCAGAATCTAATTGATGAACACAGGCATCAATTACTTTATCGGATGATAATTCTAAAATGCTTTCAAACTTCCAATCCCATAAATTGTCAGCAGTGTAGTGGACAATATGCCTTGGATACTGCCAATCAGTAGGCACCCCTTGAATATATGAAACATACATGTGGTACTTACCTTCCGCATAAATTACTTCCGGTGCCCAGAAGGTATTGTGACCTGGTTCAATATCCAAATTTGGCAAAGTACCACGATATAGCCATTTAGCTCCATCTCTAGAAGAAGCAACCCCGATCTTGGTTCCATGAATACTAGAAACTCCAATGTTCACATCTGTTGAACGACGTTGAGTGTATAAAATCCACCAACATTTTTCTTCTCTATTCCAAATAATCACTGGATCAGTAGGACCATCATAAATAGGATCCCGAAATAAAGGTGCAGGTGGTATTACTCTATTCTCCATAAATCTTCCCCCTCTTTGCTAGTCTACTCGCTTACTACCAAAGAAGAAAAGGGCAACAGTACCTGGTCCAGTGTGAGAGCCAATTACTGTACCAACACTATTAATCTTTACTGGGCCATCTAAATTAGGAAACCTTTCCTCGATTAAATCAGCCACAGCCCTAGCATCTTCATAACAAGCTGAATTAGAAATAAAACATTTGCCTGAATACTGGGTACCGTTATCCGCATGTTCCTCCATCATTTTCACCATTTCCCCAATTACTTTCTTTTTGCCTCGAATCTTCTTACGGGGAGTTAATTGGCCTAAGTGATTTACATTCATTAATGGGCAAATATTTAAAACCGTTCCTACAATGGCCGATGTTGCCGATAAGCGACCGCCCCGTTTGAAATGCATTAAATCGGTGGAAAAGAACCAATGATGGACCCTTAATTTATTATTTTCAGCCCACTGATATACTTCATCAATCGACTTACCTTGATCCCGTAAATCCGCTACTGCATCCACTAGTAAACCATAACCGGAAGATGCAGCTAAAGTATCTACGATATAGATCTTGCGCTCGGGATACTTGCTTTTTAACTCCTCAATTGCCATACAGCCAGAGTTATAGGCACCTGAAAGCCCCGAGGAAAGGGAGAGATGTAAAATATCCTTGCCTTCCTGCAAAAATGGTTCAAAGAAATCAATAAACTGACCTACATTCACCTGAGAAGTAGTAGGCATTGCACCAGCGGCTATCCGACTATAAAACTCCTCAAAAGACATACTCTGCCCCAGATCGTCTGGATACTCCTTGCCATCCATATGAAAATGGAAACAAACAAAGGGAATCTGTCTTGCTTGAAAATACTCATAGGGCATGTCCGCTGTAGAACAACAAGTGATTACATAAGCTGACACCATCAACACTCCTTTATGATATGATTTGCACATACACCTTTCTAATCCTAGGACCATCAAACTCAGCAAAATAAACTCCTTGCCAAGTTCCTAATTTAAGCTCGCCATCACTAATAATTAAATGAACACTAGAGCCTAATAAAGATGCCTGCATATGAGCAGCTGTATTACCTTCTAGATGACGATAATTAGGATCATTTGCTGGCACTATTTTCTCCAGTAAATACACTAAGTCTTTAGCCACATCTGGATCCGCATTTTCATTTATAGTTAATCCAGCTGTAGTATGTGGACAAAACACCACACAAATTCCTTCTTTAACTTGTGACTGCCGCACAATTCTTCTAATTTCTGAAGTTATCGGGATTAGTTGACAACGGTGTCTGGTTTCTACACTAAATTGTTCCACAGTAATCCTCCTTTAACTCTCAAGCATGGCTTTTAGTTTGTTGGCTAGATTCTCACCCATTACAATATGACCATCATCAGAAGGATGAAGCAAATCAACTGTTAAACCTGAAAATCGACTTAGGATTTCAGTACCTGAAATGAAATACAACAATGGATCCTGTCTCCTGTTAACAATGTTCTCTAATATTTGAGTAAAGCTGTGGTTTGCTTGGGATAGCGAACCACTAGCACCATTAGGAAAGATACTAATAGTTACAATTGGTTTATCCGGATGATTGCTGCGAATCTGTTCAATTAGATTCTCAGCTCGTTCTTCAAATTCAGCTGGCATAAACCTTCCCCGCATATTGACTCCTAATTCCAAAGTTACAACATCACTGGCAATAGTACTTAAATATTCAGCCATAAAATCCTCACAAAAACATGAGCCAGCAATCCCTTTATTATAAACATCCCAGCCTAAGCGTCTAGCTGCTTGCTGTATATAGGCATTAGTATACAAATTTGTATCTCCACCAAAAGTAATGGACGAACCATAAGCTAGTAGTTTGCAGGTTGGTTTTTCTGTAGCTGTAGGTACTCGCCATTGATGACCAAAGCAATCTAAGGCGTGAAAACAAACAGTAGAATTTTTGCCAAAAAGCAAGCGCCATACTTTTGGAGCAAAGTTTGAATTCTGAATCAACTGTGGATCTACTTCAGCAAATTTGGCTGGTTCTTCTAGGTGAAGTGTAGTGATTGCTCCAGCAGGTAAAGAATGGACTGAATGTAGGTAATCACCTTTATAAACATAGACTGTCCCCTCTTGTTCTAAAGAAGACAAAGAAATTTTTATAAATTTAGCACTGGTAACAAAACGAATTTCACAGCCTACTGATACCTGGGCATAAAAACGTCCCCGCTCATGATCACCATGTCCCAAGCGATTGCGCACTTCTTTAGGAAATCGCTGTAACCTGAATCCTGGTAACCCTAGCACCTCTTCTAATTCTGCCACATTATGAAATTCAATATTCTCGTAAATTAGCGTTGACATTTAGACCATCCTTTTAAACATATTTGTCTAACCCATTAATGATTAAGTCAAGTGTATCATAAGCGATTTGCGGCAATTGCTCCCCATAAAGCTCATTAGCTTGTAAAAAAGCAATATAGATACTTTCCTCTATTACCTGTAAACTATATTGACATTCTTTTAGCAACTGCTCTAAAACAGCAAAGAGCTGTTCAGAAATTGTTCGGGGTGTAACAGTATCTGGGTCTATTACTAAATACAAAAAACACTCTGTTACAAAGTCTATAAACTCCTCTAACTGCTCCTTATTAGCTTGTTGACGAGTTTGCTTTGGCTGACGCTCTCCAGTCGAACTAATTGGTTTTACTAGATATAAACGCAATTTCAACCGCTGACGATAAACCTGCTGCAATAAATGAGTGATAACGAAGATTAAATAAAGTAAATCGCTTTTTTCTACAATATTTGGTGGAACTTCTCCTGCTAAAGCTCGGGCAACAAAACTATCTAAAGCAGCATGTTTTAGATACTTGGTCTTTTGTAAACTACTAGCTAACTTGTTTATCTCAAACTTTTCAAAAAGTAATAATCCAAGTTCGGGAATTGGATAACGATTAAAAATTTCAGTTAATTTTTCACCTTCAATTGCTGTTGGTAAGATTAACATGGATTGTTCACTTAATCTAGCTAAAGCATCTAACTGACTTTGTAAATGACCAACTAATCTTGTTAAATGTTTAGGATTCAAATTTTCGATTACTGATGTAAAAACTGTACCTATCGGCTGCTTCACTAACTGATCAATTTCTTGTAACCGAGCAAGAAATTCAGTAAACTGTTCTTCTGTAGTTTGATCCGCGACTCTTAAATCTACAGACCAAAATCGCTCGATCAGTTCATCTAATAAATCACTTAACTGCTGATCAAGCTCAGCTAGCTGAGAATCTAATCTAGCAATTAAGTTGAGTACAACTTCAATATTCTGACTTTGCATAGCAGCTAAGCCAAGCTGTCTTGCTTCGGTAGATAGTTCTAACTTAATTTCTTTTGGAGCGACAGTAACTGGATGTTTCGCGATTGATCTGCTTAACGGCAATTCCTTATCTAATTGTTGTTTACGTCGAAGCAAACTGATCTCTAGGCTTTTATTCAAATCATAGATTTTCATATCCTCGCCCCCTTTAGCTATTATTCTTATCGGCGAGATACATAAACATCTTCATTTAGTAACGACTATCACGCCATTGGTTATTAAATAAATGGCAACAATAATCGATCCGCCTAAATCCACCAGGTGGGTAAAGGGTGCAGCAGGCGCAATTACAATCAGTAATAAAGCTAGGGTTACACAAGTATCTACTAAAGTCTTAGCTAAGTAAAGACGACTCTGTACAGCTAAAATTGCATTTGTTTTTATGAAATTCAGTTTACGATAACGCAACCAAAACCAGGAGTTAGCAATTAGACCTAAACCAGCAATTATTAATCCAGGAATAACATTACCCTTATCTGTATGGGGAGCAAAAAGAGCTAAAAAGATCATCCCTGAACCTGACAAACACATGGCAACGCCCACTGCATAATTGGCAGCCTGTTCTAATTTGTGCTTCCTTTGCCCTTCAGAATCACTTAAATCAACAGTAACCCTAAAAACTAGCCAGGAGACTAAAATTGCTAAAAATTCAGCTGTTCGCCGAATGAAATCGGCAATTTGAGTAGAAGAACGCCCATAAAGCAAAGCAATCCCTAAAATTAAAGGCCCTGGCGAACTCAACAATACTGAGGCGAGGAGTGTCCGCTGACCTGCTTTTGCTTGCATAGATTACACCCCCCATACTCTGGTTAACAAAATCAAAACTGTTACTGCTGCCAATGGACAAGTAATCGTATCCATGCCAGCTCTAGTGTAGAGTTCGACCAAAGCCACAACTGCTCCTGTAATCAATGAGATTGGTAAATAAGCAGCAGAAACTACTGCTTGATAGCTTACTAATACGATGAAAACAGTAAGGGATGAAACAATGAAGCTAGCTACAGTTCCTTCTACTGTTTTGCTTCCTTCTACTAACTTACCTTTGATAATATATTTTCCAAACCGTTTCCCAATTAAAGCTGCTGCTGCATCGCCTAACCCCCAGGCTAATACTGAAGTGATGATCAGGTATTTCTCGTCGAACCAACCCCAGCAAACACTGATTAAAATGGCAAACATAACGAAAGCTACTACCAGACTTCTTTTGATCTCACCAGCTCCTCGTTGAATCAATAAATCCGTAAAACTAGTGAAACGCTCTCCAAGTATCAAAATAGGATAAACCAAAACTATAAATCCTAAACAAACCAAAACCGCGATCCACCAGGTATTAAAAGCATAGATTAAAATAAAGATTGCCCCAATTAAAATGATATGTAAGGTTTTACGAAACACTTCTCTAGGCAGAGAGACGATTTTGCGGAAAACAAAGGCAGCACAAACAGCGATTAAAAAATAACCAAGTAATATTATAAAGCCAAGAAAGAATTCTCGGTACATGCTGTTCCCCTCACTTACCTAGCAATCAAAGCCAATTAATGAAACCAAAAGCCAAGCCTAGGAGTGCTCCGACTATTACATCCCGCCAAAAATGAACACCACCAAGCACTCGCACAATCGCCAATAATAAGCCTGACAACATAAGTAAAAGCCCCAGCCAGCTAAAAATCGGGTAAATAGTTGTAGCAATAACAAAGGCCGAAAACACATGCCGGCTAGGAAAAGATTTCCCTAAAGTATTTTTCCCAATTAATGGAGGTTGATTAAAGACTTCATAAGGACGCGGCGCATTTATTATTCGCCGAAACCAACTTACTAGGAAAAAGGAAAGGGCAGGGATCAATAAACTATTCCAAAACCGTAAGTCCTGATAATATGCTAAGTAAAATAGAAATAAGGGATAAATCATATATACTATTCCAGTGACTAATTGGTTAATTAAATTGATGATCAGAACCCCATACCGAGAACTCTCTAATAAATTTCTGATTTGTTGATAAATTTGTTGTTTCATGGCTTAATTCTGTCTAACCTGCTCCCATACATCCATAATTTTTTGGATTAATCCTGTAACTTCTTCAATAGCTTCCCGTACTTGTTCAGTAGCTTCACTTGATTTATCCGATAATTCTCCAACTTCACGAGCAACTATTTCAAATCCCCGTCCATGTTCCCCTACTCGAGCTGCTTCAATAGCTGCGTTAATGGCTAACATCTTTGTTTGCTTGGAGACATTAGCAATACCACCAACTAAATCCCCAATTTTAGTTGGAATTTCTGCTAATTCGGCAATCATTTTTTCTACCATAGCATTCTGGTCTTCCATTTTTTCGGCGGTTTTTATTTTTTCCATCTCAAAAGTCTTCTCAGCAGTAATGTCATGACCAAAGCCTACTAAGCCAACAACAGTTCCATTATCATCTTTAATAGGCAGTTTTTCAGTAATTTGCCACCGTTGTTTACCATCAGCACCAATCACTGTTTCTTCCCGATCTTTTATAGTTTGACCTTCTTTTAATACCTTACTATCATCAGCCCAAAACTTTTCCGCTAATGCTTTTGGATACATCTCAAAGTCTGTCTTACCAATCACATCTTTTTCACTATTAAATCCAGCTCTACTATAATTCACTTTATTTGCTAGAATCTTGCGACCTTCACTATCTTTGACATAAACAGAACTAGGCAAATTATCAATTATACTGCGTAAAACCTGTCTTTCCCAAATTATCAGTTGTTTCAGTTCATCAAGAGACTCATTACCAGTTAATTCTTGAAATAGCCTACTGAAATCAATCAAAGGCTCTTTCATGTTTCTCAACTCCTGATAAATGTACTTATATACTCTTTAGACGAGTTGTCAGATTCTTCCTGCTTTACTCAACTAATCCTTTGAGAAATTGTTGCCGTAACTCTAGCTCAAATTTTTCGATTGCATAACGTAGCATCGTCCGGGGCATTGGTTGATAATGCTGCCTTAAGAATTGATATTCAGTGGCAAAATCCCTTTTACCTACCTCACGCAGCATCCAGCCAACAGCCTTG
>JAAYMV010000020.1 GCA_012521185.1 Bacillota bacterium | reverse complement strand
TAGCTCATATTGAACTACTGTCTTCTCTTGAAAACAGTTTGAGTAAACTTTACTCTTTTGACAAACATTCCGTTTGTCCGAAATTGACAAGAGCATTTACGTTCTTTCTGCTGTTTAGTTTTCAAGGTTCTCGCTTTGCCGTCTGACTGACAGCGAATTTATCTTAACATAATTTTTTGCCAGTGTCAACATAGTTTTTTGTGATAACTTGTGTGAAAAACTATGTTTTTTAAATTCGCGTGTAATGTCTAACGACAAGATATATCCTACCACCAATCATAGTGAATTGTCAACCCATATTTTAATTTTTTTTGCAGTAAACAAAAAAATATCTGCAACACTGGCTGAAACCTAGGAGCCATGGTTATTCCCACAGCTCCTAGAATTTTTCTATTCGTCTTCTTTACTGGCTAATTTGGCTAAAGCAACGATTTTATCATTTTCATCTTGTAACTTCATCAAGATAACACCTTGAGTACTACGTCCCATTTGAGATATGTCAGCTACTGACATTCTTATCATAATACCTTGCAAGGAGATTAGCATAATGTCGTGATGGTCTTGAACTACTCGCGCTCCCACAAGTTTACCTGTTTTTTGAGTTTGATTCATTGTTTTAACGCCTTTACCACCACGATTAGTAATCCGATATTCTTCTAAGCTGGTTCGTTTTCCATATCCTGTTTCACTAACTGTTAATAATTCTCCGCCTGGTGTAACTACATCCATAGCTATTACTTGATCATCGTCGTCAAGTGTAATTCCTTTTACTCCATGTGCTGCTCTTCCCATGGCTCTCACTTGATCTTCTGGAAAACGAATTGCTTGACCTTCCTTTGTTACCATAATTAGCTCTTGGCTACCATCAGTTAGTTTCACACTTACTAACTCATCGTCTTCTTTTAAGGAAATACAAATCAAACCACCAGAACGTGGACTATCATATTCAGACAAGACTGTCTTCTTCACTGTTCCACTTAATGTAGCCATAACTAGATACAAGTCATCTGAATAATCACTAATTGGAATTACAGCTTGAATTCGTTCACCTGGATCAAGCTGAATCAAGTTCACTACTGCTGTTCCACGAGCATTTCTACTTGCCTCAGGAATTTCATGACCTTTTAAGCGATAAACTTTTCCATGGTTAGTGAAGAACAATACGTAATTGTGAGTACTTGTTACAAATAAGTGTTCCACAAAATCTTCAGTTTTACTCTGAATTGCTGTAATACCCCGTCCACCACGGCGTTGGGAACGATAAGTATCTACTGGCAAACGTTTAATATAGCCTTGATGGGTGAGAGTTACGACAATATCTTCCTCAGCAATTAAATCTTCTACATCAATGGAAGACTCATCTCTAACAATCATTGTACGCCGCTCATCTTTATAACGTTCCCGAATTTCTAACAGTTCGTCTTTCACGATACCGTAGATTAGGTTAATATCACCTAATACTTCCCGTAAGTACCTAATTGTTTTTTGCAATTCGTCGTATTCTGCTTGGATTTTATCTCTTTCTAAGCCAGTCAGACGACGTAACTGCATTTCTAAAATAGCTACTGCTTGCTTTTCAGTCAGCTGAAAACGCTCGATTAATTGTTCGCGAGCAGTTGCTTCATTTGGAGCATTTCTAATTAGAGTAATTATTTCATCAATATGATCCAAAGCAATCAGTAAGCCTGCACGAATATGAGCTTGGTCTTCTGCTTTAGCTAATTCATATTGTGAGCGTCTAATTACCACTGTCTTTTGATGTTCAATATAATGCTGAATTACTTCTTTGAGATTGAGAACTTTTGGTTCTCCATCTACTAAAGCCAACATGATCACACCAAAGGTAGTCTGCAACTGAGTATGCTTGTACAAACGATTAATAACTACATGAGCATTTGCATCGCGACGCAATTCTATAACGATTCGCATTCCTTGTTTATCTGATTCATCTCTTAAATCAGTAATGCCATCAATTTTTTTATCGCGAACTAATTCAGCAATTTTAGTAATTAAATTAGCCTTATTAACCATATATGGTAATTCAGTAACTATAATCCGCTGTTTACCATTGTTCATTTGCTCAATTTGGGATTTAGCTCGCGTAATAATTCGACCTCGACCAGTCTTATAAGCTTGCTTTATACCTTCCCGGCCTAAGATTAATGCTCCAGTAGGAAAATCAGGACCAGGAATAATTTTATTTAACTCTTTGATTGTTATATCCGGATTATCAATTACAGCAATAACTCCATCTATAACTTCAGCTAAATTATGGGGCGGAATATTTGTTGCCATACCGACAGCAATTCCAGAAGCGCCATTGACCAATAAGTTAGGAAAACGGCTAGGAAGCACTGTTGGTTGTTGCAATGATTCATCAAAGTTAGGCATAAAATCAACAGTATCTTTGTCCAGATCTCGCAGTAATTCACCAGCTAACCTTGATAACCTTGCTTCCGTATAACGCATAGCCGCTGGTGGATCACCATCGACACTACCAAAGTTTCCATGACCATCAACTAATAGATAACGATAGGAAAAAGGCTGTGCCATTCTAACCATTGCATCATAGATAGCACTGTCACCATGAGGGTGAAATTTACCCATTACTTCTCCAACAATTCTTGCAGATTTTTTATGAGGTACATTCCATCTATTGCCTAACTCTTCCATCGCAAATAATATACGTCGTTGAACAGGCTTTAATCCATCCCTGACGTCTGGTAAAGCCCGCTCCACAATAACACTCATTGCATAATTCATATATGAAGTACGCATCTCTTCTTCTATTTTTATTGGTACTATTTTCCCATCTTGAAATTCTAAACTCATAGCAGCACTCCTCTTTCACTATTCTCCAATGGAATTTGGGCTAAATGTCTAGATTGGTCACTTCTTTAGCGTGGGCTTGAATGAATTCACGACGCGGTTCTACTTTTTCCCCCATTAATGTAGTGAAGATTTCATCTGCCATAAGTGCATCCTCTAAACGTAATTGTAATATTGTTCGTGTTTCAGGATTCATTGTGGTGTCCCACAATTGGTCAGCATTCATTTCTCCAAGACCCTTATAACGCTGAATTTCTACACCCTGACGCCCAGTTTCCGCTAACACAGCTTCCAATTCTTCATCGGAGAATACATAAGTAGATTTTCGGCGATATTGCACCCGATATAAAGGTGGTAAGGCAATGTATACATGCCCATGGGTAAGTAATGGCTGCATATAACGGTAAAAGAATGTTAATAACAAAGTACGAATGTGAGCTCCATCTACGTCAGCATCCGTCATAATAATGATTTTATTGTAGCGGAGTTTTTCCAGATCAAATTCTTCTCCAATGCCTGTACCAAAAGCAGTGATCATTCCACGAATTTCTTCGTTAGATAGGATTTTATCAATTCTAGCTTTTTCCACGTTTAAGATTTTACCGCGTA
Organism: Bacillota bacterium; assembly: GCA_012521185.1. Lineage (GTDB taxonomy): Bacteria > Bacillota > Limnochordia > Darwinibacteriales > DTU012 > JAAYMV01. The sequence goes on along the minus strand of JAAYMV010000020.1, from coordinate 30,229 downwards.
GAGGCATAATAGCTTGGAAGCGACGATCTCTACTTTGTTTAGCTGTACCACCAGCAGAATCTCCTTCCACAATGAATAATTCGCACACTTCTGGATTGGTAATACTACAATCAGCTAGTTTTCCAGGCAAGGTAGAAACATCTAAGGCATTTTTTCGCCGGGTTAATTCTCTAGCTTGACGCGCAGCAATTCTAGCACGAGCAGATGCTAAACATTTATCAATAATCCGCTTAGCATCTGCTGGATTTTCTTCTAAAAAAGTGGCAAAAAATTCACCAAAGTGAGATTCTACGATTCCTCGTACTTCACTATTACCTAACTTAGTTTTAGTTTGACCTTCAAACTGAGGTTCTGGTATTTTTACACTGATAATGGCAGTTAACCCTTCTCGTACATCTTCTCCGGTCAAATTGTCTTCATTAGCTTTAATAAAATTATTCTTCCGAGCATAGTCATTGATTGTGCGAGTTAGTGCTGATCTAAAGCCAATTAGATGAGTACCACCTTCATGAGTGTTTATATTATTAGCAAAGGCAATAGTATTTTCTGTATAACCATCTGTATATTGGAGAGCAACCTCTAACTGGAATTCCTCTCCCTCTTCTTCACAGTAAATAGGCGTTTTATGCAAAACATTTTTATTTTTATTCAAATGCTCGACAAAAGAAATAATACCGCCCTCATAATAAAAGTTCTTTTGATTTTTATTTTTATGGTTTAAAAAGTTAATCGTAATGCCTTTATTCAAAAATGCTAATTCGCGTAAACGATAAGTAATTGTATCATCGTTATATTCCGTGGTTTCAAAGACTTCTGCATCAGCTTTAAAATGTACTGTAGTACCTCGACGATCAGTATCGCCTAAAATCTCTAATTCAGTAACCGGTACACCCCGTTCATATTTTTGCTGGTAGTGTTTACCATTAGAATAAACGCTAACAATAAGCCATTCAGATAATGCGTTTACAACAGCAAGACCTACCCCGTGCAGTCCGCCGGAAACTTTGTAACCGCCACCTTCCTGGCCAAATTTACCTCCAGCATGTAAAACAGTTAAAACTGTTTCTACAGCTGATTTTCCAGTTTTTCCAACTATTCCAACCGGAATACCTCGTCCATTATCCGTAACTTTGATAGAACCGTCTTCCATGATTTCTACATCAATAGTATCACAAAAACCAGCAAGTGCTTCGTCGATACTGTTATCTACTACCTCAACTACTAAATGATGTAGACCTCTAGAATCAGTACTACCAATATACATTCCCGGACGTCGCCGAACAGCCTCAAGTCCTTCTAATACTTGAATCTGTTCTGCTGTATAAGTTGAGTTATCAAGTCTCTTCTCCAATATGATCTCTACTCCTTAGAGCAATTTTTATAATGCTCTCATTCTTTTTTAAGCGGTCAAAATATAGTTCAATTCAGCTATAACTGATGAAATCTCTATTCTTAATCGTATTACAACCCAATTTGAATGTCAAATTATAGTAAACTATTTTGGAAATTCACCAACACGTTTAGCTAAAGTGATTGCCGAAATAGGCGATAAGTAAATCCTATCTATTGTTACCACAAAAGAATGGGGCTTATCTGTTAAGGACATTAGAAATCCTTCTTCTTCTGCGGTCTTTAGAAATTCTTGATTGCTTTCTGATTCCTGTATGGTCGAATAATCAATTATTGCCACAATATCCTTACTAAAAATGCTAATATCTTGACCAATATGCAACAATATGGCAATCACCTTCTTACTCTATTATTTTCCCAGATTCAATTGTAAAAATCGAAGCCGCCTGTAAAATATCATCATTAAAATCGGATAAATTCGTTGTTGTAATTATAGTTTGAACCCGAGATTGTAACAATTCCAATAAAAACTTTTTCCGCGACTGATCTAATTCAGACATTACATCATCTAGGAGAATAACTGGATATTTTCCAGTTTCCGATTTCATATATTCTAATTCAGCTAATCGACAAGCCAGAACTGCTGTCCTTTGTTGACCTTGACTGCCAAAAAGCTTGGCATCTAATTGATTAATTAAAAAAAGAAAATCATCTCGTTGTGGTCCGACTAATGAATAACCTCTTTTTAATTCCATTGGTCTAACAGCAAGTAAGGTTTGGCGAAATTGTTTAGTTACTTCTTGATATGAATATTCAGTTATATTAAACCCTTGTTGGATAAAAAAGGGCTGATATTTTAATACTAACTCCTCAAGACCATTGCTAAGTTTTCGATGCATTAAGCGACTTAACAAACCGAGTTTTCGTATCATCTCTGCCCTTTTAATTATTACTTTGCTTCCTAGTTCGATTAATTGCTCATCCCAGATCTCTAATAAAGACGAGTCTTGGCGATTTAAACTAATGTTTTTTAATAAGTTGTTTCGCTGAACCAATGTTTTTTGATAATCCCCTAGCAAATCCCGGTAAACTTTATCAACTTGAGAGATTTCTATATCAAGAAATCTACGCCGTCCAGAAGGTGGACCTTTAATTAAATATAGATCTTCCGGTGTGAATAAGACAACATTAAAAGCTCCAATAAATTTTGCTGGCGTTGTTTCTTTACTATTATATTTAATTTTTTTACCTGATGACTTATTAAAAATAATTTCTAACGTATGTTCTGCTTCTCGTTGGATTTTTCCAACGATTAAGCTGTTTGCTTCAGTATGATAAATCATTTCCTCTTCTTTTGAGGCTCGAAATGATTTTGTGGTAGCCAACAAATAAATTGATTCTAAAATATTTGTTTTCCCTTGAGCATTATTGCCAACAATAATGTTTAAATAAGGGTTTAACTGGATATTCAATTGACGATAATTACGGAAATTTCTTAAAGACAGTTGATTAATCCGCATTTCCAGTTACCTTAATCAGCTGGTCTAATACAGAAACTATATCACCAGGATAAACTTTCTTTCCCCGACGAGTTTCCACTTGATTATTTAATTTTACTTGACCAGTTTGGATTAGGTGTTTTCCTTCACCACCTGTGCTTACAATATTAGCCCATTTCAACAATTGATCCAAAGTTATATATTCTGTGTTAATTCTAACTTCTTCCATTTTTTCACCCATTCTAATGTAGACGAATTGGCATCAAAATATACAAATGTTCTATTTCGCCAACTGGCTGTAATAGACATTGCCTTAAATCTGAGTTATAGCCAAAAGTCACCTGTTCTGCATCGGAGGCTTTTAGCATTTCCAAAATATATCTTGCTTGGAAAGCAGCAGAACCATTTTCCCCTCTATGCTCTACATTGATTTGTTCTTGAATTTTTCCCTTAGCTGTTTCAGGTGTAGTAATCTCTAAAACGCCATTTTGTGTATTGAAAATAACGATTTGATTTCCATCACTTTCAAATAATGCTGCCCGTTCCACTGCGGAAGCTAAAATTTGTTTTTTAACAGTAAGTTCAATTGGTTGCTCTTTGGGGAACAGATGTTTGTAGTTAGGAAATTGGTCATCGATTAAACGAGACGTAAATTTAGTTTCATTAAAAGTGAAAATTATTTGATTATCTACATAGCCAATTTTGATTTCAGTTTTATCATGAGGAATACTGCGTTGTAATTCAGCAAATGTTTTTGTAGGAACTAATAATAACAATTTTTCATTAGTATTAGTTGCCACAGGTTGTGAATAATAGGACAAACGATTGATATCGGTACTAACCAATCGCAAATTATTATCTTCTAATTCAAATAAAATACCAGAAAGATATGGTCTTTTATCATCTTTACCGCATGCATAAATTACATTCTTAATTGCAGCATTTAATTTTTCAGCTGGAATAGTCATAATATAGTCATTTGCTGCTGGTAAGTTTGGAAAGTCATCACCAATAAAAACATTTAAGGAAAATTCTACTGTACCAGCACTAATATTTAAAACATTATCATTTAACTCAAAAATTATCGGTTCATCAGGTAATTTTGGGACTAAAGCAGCAAATATTTTTCCATCTACTACTGCAATTTGATTATGTTTGCTTACATGAGCTGGAAATGTCGTTTCGATACCTAGTTCTAAGTTCGTACTAGTTAAAATAACTTGTTCAGTTTTAGCTTCTATTTTTATCCCTGTAAGGATTTCTAATGTACTTTGAGTGGCTACTGCTTTTTGTACTAAGTTAATTGCTGGTAATAAATCTTGTTTTTTACATTGAAAATGCATAATTATACCTCCTGTGGAAGAATATACATCCAAAATAAATAATCCTATTGAATAAGATTAATATAGTAGTAGTAATAGTAGTTCATGTGAATATGTGTAAAACCATAATAAGCTTGTCTTTATCTATGTTTGTTTAAGTAATAAGTTGTGAACAGATCGAAAAAAATATCCACAATACTCAGTGCGTGGAATAACATAAAATTGTTGATAACAGGTATTCAACAGGCTTGTCAATAGTTTATCCCCACTATTGTCGATGAATGATATCGATAATTTCTTTAATAGTAAGTTGTAATGAAGGATCTGAATTCATTTCTTCTTTAATCTTGTCATAAGCGTGTATCACAGTAGTATGATCTCTTCCGCCAAATTCTTCTCCAATTTTGGGTAATGATAAATCAGTTAATTCTCTAGTTAAATACATGGCAATTTGCCTTGGAAATGCGATGGAACGTGTTCTTTTCTTTGATTTCATTTCTGCTACTTTTAATCCATAATGTGCAGCAACCGCCTGTTGAATTAGCTCAACAGTAATTGGTTTTTGTTTTTGACTTCCGATAATATCTTTTAGAGCTTCCTTAGCAACATCAATAGTAATCGGTGTTTTATTTAAACTAGCAAAAGCTACTACTCGAACTAGGGCTCCTTCAAGTTCTCGAATATTTGATTGGATATGATTAGCAATGTATGAAAGAACCTCAGGTGCAGCTACAATGTTTTCACTTTGAGCCTTAGCTCGTAAAATTGCTATTCTTGTTTCTAAATCAGGTGGTTGAATATCTGTTGTTAATCCCCATTCAAACCGACTTCTGAGCCGTTCTTCTAATGTAGGAATTTCCTTAGGCGGTCGGTCTGATGAAATAATTAATTGCTTATTAGCTTCATATAGCGCATTAAAGGTGTGGAAAAACTCTTCTTGAGTAGATTCTTTTCCGGCTACAAATTGAATATCGTCAATTAATAAGATATCTGCATTTCGATATTTAGCCCGGAATTCGACCATAGATTTTTTTCCAATGGCATTAATTAAGTCGTTAGTAAAGGATTCTGAAGTAACATAGATTACTCGGATATCTTTATTTTGTTCCCAGGCATAATGACCGATAGCATGCATGAGATGGGTTTTTCCTAGTCCTACACCGCCATATAAAAACAGAGGATTATAGGCTTTAGAAGGAGCTTCAGCAACAGCTAAAGCTGCAGCATGAGCAAACCGATTAGAATTACCAACAACAAATGTATTGAAGGTATATTTAGGATTTAGAATAGTTTGATAATTATTTGTTTCTAAAGTTGTGGTCTTGTTTTCTGTGTGGCTAACCGTCCCACTAGGTTCAATAATCTGTTGATTAGATAATGTTGAATGAGTAGGCTCTGTATTACCATGGCGAACAGAGGGCTTTATATGTGCTGGTAACTCAAAGCGAAGGTCCCAATCTTGGTTAGTTAAATGTCGTAGGGTTTTTTTTAATGCTAAGGCATATCTAGCTTCAACCCAATCTCTAGTGAATTCATTTGGAACTTGAATATACAAAGTAAACCCTTCCGCACGAATGGGTTCGGTTTGTTTTAACCAAGTTTCAAATGAAGATTTTGCTACTTCACTAGCCATTATTGCTAGAACCTCGTCCCAAAGATTGCTCAATTGGTCCATCTAAATTTCCTCCTAAATAACAGTCCTTATATTATTTCTTGATTTATCCACAGGTTCCTGCCTGCAAAACATAAATATAATCTGAAATGATTGTGGATAATTGGATTGTGAATAAGATGGATATATTTTACACATTATTCACGGGAACGTAACCCTCACAGATAAAGGGTTTTTGAAATCCATCCACACAATCCACAAGATATCCACAAATTAACAATTCACAATAAATATTTAGTTTTCCATGTTCGATACTCACATAGTCCACAAAGTAATCCACAGGTAAGAAACGAGTTCAAAATGTATTGTAACCCCTATATAGACAAGTTTTAACGATTTTCTTGTTAACCACCAGCTAAAAACCGGGAAAAAATAATAAAAACAAATAATCCACAGGTTTGTCAACAGACTGTGGATAGTAAAGACCCAGTTTTGAAAGGGTGCTTGGCTAGTTTATCAAAAAAACAACCGATTATCAACAGTAATGTGGATATTGTCTTAGGGATTATGTGGAAAATTGTTCGGTTTAGATCGATTAATCGATTATTTAAAGTTATCAAAGTAAATAATAAGGTTGGGTTGACATATGTCTTTATGATCAGCTAAAATAAAGATTGTATGACTAGATATGATTGGGTATTAGTGGAAGGAGGGCTGGAGTTGAAAAGAACATTTCAACCAAACAGACGTAAGCGTAAGAAAAACCACGGCTTTTTAAAAAGAATGAGTACTCCAGGTGGCCGTCGTGTAATTGCGAACCGACGTAGAAAAGGTAGAAAAAGACTAAGTGCATAGATTGACGACCCGGAAACGGGTCTATATCTGTTTTCACTGGTGACAGAAGCTGGAGGATATTATTAATGAAAGATCGGAGCTTGAAGCGCCAGGAAGATTTCCGAGAAGTATATCAAAAAGGTCAATTGATCTTTGGAAAATATTTAGCTGTACACCTTCTTCCTAAAGATAATAGTGTTACTAAAGTAGGAATCTCAGTCAGTAAAAAGGTAGGTAAAGCTGTAATCCGCAATGCAGTTAAGAGGAAGCTAAGAGAAATTATTAGATCACTGGATCATGAGCTCCCTGAGAATTGCTTTATTGTAATCGGTTGTAAAGCTAATTCTAGTAAGGCTAGTTATTGGCAGCTAAAAGAAGATCTTTCTCGGATAATTAAAGGATTGGAGATGACATAAGCGAATATGGCATTTAATATAATGATCAAATTCGCCTTAATCTTGATTAAGTTGTATCAAAAGTTTATTTCTCCATTGTTTCCTCCTACATGTCGGTTTTCACCTACATGCTCGGAGTATATGAAGCAAGCATTAATGCGCCATGGTTTAAAAGGCTTTTGGTTTGGAATTATGCGAATATTTCGTTGTCATCCCTGGAACAAGGGCGGATATGATCCTGTTCCGTAAATTATCGCAAGGGGGATATCTTAGTGTTTCAATTTATAGTTGACGGTTTAATTTGGATGCTTGATCAAATAGTAGCCTTAACAGGGAGTTATGGTGTTGCTATTATATTGGTAACTTTATTAGTTAGACTTGCCTTAGTACCTTTAACGTTAAAGCAAACAAGAAGTATGGCAGTAATGCGGGAATTACAGCCTAAGTTACAAGAACTTCAGAATAAATATAAAGATAATCCCCAAGAGTTAAATAATCATATGATAAAATTATATCGCGAACATGATATTAATCCTCTTGGTGGATGTTTACCATTACTGATTCAATTACCAATTATTTGGGCATTTTTACGAGCATTGCAGAGCATTACTCCTTTGCCAGAAACAGTTACTTTTCTTGGTTTATGGGATCTGACATTATCTGCGAAAGATGCTGCTGCTATGGGTGCTGTTCAAGGGCTTATTTATTTGTTGTTACCAGCATTAGCTGTTCTTACCACTTATTTGCAAACAAAACAAACAGCAACAGATCCTTCACAAAAGAGCATGTTGGTTATGATGCCAGTAATGATTGGTCTTTTCAGTTATAGTTTCCCTACAGGATTAGTATTGTATTGGGTAATAAGTAATGCATTTAGTATTGTACAGCAAGCGTTGATTTCTAGGAAGTATCCTATATCATCGCAAGGAGGTCAACCCAAATGAAATCTGTAGAGATTGTTGCTCGCTCTGTTGAAGAAGCAATCGAGGAAGGTCTCAAACAATTAGATGTTACTAGAGATGAAGTAGAAATTTCAGTTATTGAAGAAGGCACCAAAGGCTTTCTTGGAATTCTTGGTTCTAGACAAGCTAAAGTTTGTTTAACAATTAAGCCTAATATTACTTGGAAAGTTCGAATTGCTGAAGAATATGTGACTAATATAATTGATTTAATGAAATTAGACGCAAAAATTGATACTGTTATTGAAGATGATAATATCAAAGTAAATATTACAGGTGAACAATTAGGTTTATTAATCGGTCGAAGAGGACAAACTTTAGATGCTTTACAATTTCTAACAAGTATGGTTGTGAATCGGGAAGGCGGCGAATGGGCTAGAGTTATTATTGACGTTGAAGCTTATCGTCAGCGCCGTGAACAAACACTAAGGAGTTTAGCAAGAAGGTTAGCCTCGAAAGCTGAATCAACAGGTCGTCGAGTAGCATTGGATCCGATGAACGCTCTTGAGAGAAGGATTGTTCATAGCGAATTACAAGATTTTGGTGGTGTAGAGACGCATAGCGAAGGTAAGGATCCATATCGTCGAGTAATAATTGTTCCTAAGAGATAGTTAATGAGCGTGCCATTGGTGCGCTTATTTTATTTAAGATTAGAAATGGTGGGATAGATATGTACAATGATACAATAGCTGCTATTGCTACACCCTTAGGTGAAGGCGGCATTGGCATAGTTCGTTTAAGTGGTCCTGATGCTTTAAAAATTGGAGATCAGGTTTTTCGAGCTAAACAAAATAAAAAGTTAAAAAATTTGCCCACTTATACTTTGGCTTATGGTAAGATTATTGATCGAGATCAAAAAGTTGTTGATGAAGTAATAGCTGCAGTAATGTTAAAACCTAAATCATATACAGGCGAAGACGTTGTAGAATTGCAATGCCATGGTGGTATAGTGGTCATTCAAAAAATCTTAGATTTAGTGTTATCTTATGGCGCACGTCTAGCTGAACCAGGGGAATTTACCAAAAGAGCATTTCTCAATGGTCGAATTGACTTATCGCAAGCAGAAGCAGTTATAGATGTAATTCGTTCCAAAACGGAATTAAGCTTAGATTTGGCGGTTCAGCAGTTAGAGGGCAGTTTAAGTAATCGCATTCAAGAAATGCGAGAAAAATTATATGATATTATTGTTCGGATAGAAGCTTCAATTGATTTTCCTGAGGATGATATTCCAGATGTAGAATACTCAGAGATGAAGGAAATATTAGCAGATATTCATCAGGATATTACTAGGCTGTTAGCTACAGCTGATAGTGGTAAAGTTTTAAGAGAAGGTCTGAAAACAGTGATTACTGGAAAACCGAATGTTGGTAAATCCAGTTTATTAAATCGATTATTAAATGAAAATCGGGCTTTAGTAACGGATATACCTGGTACGACACGGGATGTAATTGAGGAAGTTTTAAATTTGCAAGGGATTCCCCTTCGCTTATTGGACACAGCAGGCATTAGAGAATCTGATGATTTAGTAGAACAGATGGGTGTGGAACGAGCAATTCAATTAATTGATGAAGCGGATTTGGTTTTGCATGTATTAGATGCCAGTAGTGAATTGACTGAGGATGATTTTTCTTTATTAGAGAAAACCGCTAAAAAGCAACGGGTATTAATCGTTAATAAGATTGACTTGCCCGAGAAATGGAGTATAGATGTATTACCACAGGATGCCAAAATTGTTAAGACTTCCCTAGTACGTGATAGTCTTGACCCAGTGATTGACACTATAATAGGATTGATCAAAAGTGGTTATGTACAACAAAAACAAGAAGGGGCAATTATTACACGCAGTCGACATAAACAATTATTATCATTGGCATTAGCTGATTTAGAGCAAGCTCAGGAAACTTTAAGCAATAATCTACCTGTTGACTTAATTGCTATTGGCTTGCAAGGCGCTTTAGAACACTTAGGTGAAATTACTGGTGAAACTGTCCGTGATAATATGATTGATCGGATCTTTGAACAATTTTGTATTGGAAAGTAGGGTAAAAATGAGTAGTAATTATCAAGTGATAGTAGTTGGCGCAGGCCATGCGGGCTGTGAGGCAGCATTAGCAGCTGCTCGTTTAGGATGTAAAACCTTAATAATAACTATGAACCTAGATACCATTGCTCAGTTGTCGTGTAATCCTGCAATTGGTGGACCAGCGGCTAAGAGTCACTTGGTAAGGGAAATAGATGCTTTAGGCGGCGAAATGGGTAAAGTGATTGATCAGTCATTTTTAAATATTCGCATGCTAAATCTTAGTCGGGGTCCAGCTGTACATGCTTTAAGGGCTCAAGCTGATAAGCGAAAATATACAGCTATTATGAGTTTGACATTACAATCTCAAGAAAATTTACATGTTAGACAAGGAACAGTTACTGAATTAGTGGTTGAAGATGGACAAGTTCGGGGAGTAAAGCTCAAGAGCGGCGTTATTATTCCAGGAGAACGGGTAATTTTGGCAACAGGAACTTTCTTAGGTGGTATGATTGTAATTGGTGATGCCCGTTATCCAGGAGGACGAGAAGGGGAGCCTAGTGCGGATCAATTATCGAGAAACTTAAGTGATTTAGGTTTTAAGTTATCTCGTTTTCAAACTGCAACTCCGCCTAGAGTTCATGCAGATAGTGTTGATTATACTAAGTTAACGGAACAGCCTGGTTCTGAACGTCCAATTAGATTCTCATTTGATTCACCATTAAATCAACGGGAACAAATGCCTTGTTGGTACACACGGACAACTGATGAAACTATTAGAGTGGTAAGAGAAAATTTAGAGCATTCACCGATTAAAACCGGAGCGGTTTCTGGCAAAGGACCGCGGTTTTGTCCTTCCATTGATCGGAAAGTATTGCGTTTTCCTGACAAATTAGATCATCAAATTTTCTTGGAGCCTGAAGGTGAATATACTAAAGAAATTTATTGTCTTGGTTTAACTACCGCCATGCCGGAACATTTGCAAAAATTGGTAGTTCGTTCTATACCAGGCTTAGAAAATGCCCAGATAATGCGAGTAGGCTATGCAGTAGAATACGATTTTATTATTCCATCGCAAGTTAAGCCAACTTTAGAATCGAAATTGATCAGCGGTTTATTTTCAGCAGGTCAAATTAACGGCACTTCTGGTTATGAAGAGGCTGCGGCACAGGGTATTATTGCTGGTATTAATGCAGCTCATAGTATCTTAGGTCGAGAACCTGTGATTATTAGTCGGGCTCAAGGCTATATTGGGGTTTTAATTGATGATTTAGTAACCAAAGGAACTGATGAGCCCTATCGAATGACTACTTCTAGAGCCGAATATCGCTTGTTATTACGGCAAGATAATGCTGATTTGCGGTTGCGTCCCTTAGGTTATAAAATTGGTTTAATTGATCAAAAACGTTACCAAAAGGTTGTTGACAAAGAGAACAAAATTAAAGAAACTTTAGCTTGGCTGGAAAGTGTCCAGGTTTCACCTACTAAAGAAGTACGCGAAAAATTAATTAGTCTTGGTTCCGGTGATCTAAAGAAAGCAGTAACCCTGCATGAGATCTTACAAAGACCAGAATTAAGCTTTGCTGATTTAGCACATTTTACTACCTTGCCCGATTTGGAGCCTCAAATCATAGAACAAGTTGAAATTGAATGTAAGTTTAAAGGTTATATTGAACGCCAAGTTAGACAGGTAGAAGAATTTAATAGGTTAGAAGCTATTAAGATTCCACAAGACTTTGATTACGAAAAAGTAACTGGATTAAGATTAGAAGCTAGAGAGAAATTGCAAACCATCAAGCCAACATCCTTAGGGCAAGCAGCTCGAATTCAAGGTGTTTCTCCTGGAGATATTGGTGTGTTAATGGTGCTTTTGAAGGGGGAGAATAAGGATGTATCAGCCTAAAGGCATGGAATATGATGTAATTGTTGTTGGTGCTGGACATGCTGGCATTGAAGCTGCTTTGGCTGCTGCTAAGATGGGTAAAGTTGTATTGTTATTGACTTTAAATTTAGATAATGTTGCCTTACTTCCTTGTAACCCTTCTATTGGTGGTCCCGCTAAAGCTAACCTGGTGCGAGAAATTGATGCTCTTGGCGGACAAATGGCCAAAACCATCGATCAAACGCTGATGCAGATTCGGATGTTAAATACTAGTAAAGGGCCTGCTGTACAAGCCCTTCGGTCTCAATTAGATCGGAAGTTATATCAGCGGTATATGAAGCAGGTTTTGGAAAATACCCCTAATTTATATTTGAAAGAGGGCGTTGTCACAGACTTAATTGTTAAAGATGATACAGTTTTAGGAGTAAAAGTTGGTCCGAGAGAAGTAAGAGGTAAAACAGTTATTTTAGCTACTGGAACCTATTTGCGTTCAGTAATTCATATTGGCGAAGAAACTTATCAATTAGCTCCACAAGGGCAGTGCCCAGCTAATGAAATGGGTAAAGCTTTAGAAAAGTATTTGCCATTAGTACGTTTTAAGACAGGTACTCCAGCTCGGGTTAACTTAAGATCTTTAGATTTTAGCAAGATGACTATTCAACCTGGAGATGAAAATATTGGCGGATTTTCCTTTGAAACAAAAGAATTGAATATAAAACAAGTTCCTTGTTGGTTAACCTATACTAATGAAGAAACCCATCAAATTATTCGGAACAACTTGCATCGAGCCGCCTTATATAGTGGGCAAATTACAGGACCTGGTCCAAGGTATTGTCCATCAATTGAAGCTAAAGTAGTGCAATTCCCGGATCGGACTGGCCATCAAGTTTTTGTAGAACCTGAAGGTTGGAACACTTCCGAAGGATATTTAAGTGGTTTAGCTACTTCATTACCGGTTGATGTGCAGATCCAGTTTTTACGTACTATTCCTGGTTTAGAAAACGTTGAGGTTATGCGTGCTGGCTATGCTATTGAGTATGACTGTTTTGATCCACGACTATTGAACACTTATTTGCAAGTTAAATCTATTAAAGGTTTATTTTCTGCAGGTCAAATTAATGGTAGCTCAGGTTATGAGGAAGCTGCTGGCCAAGGACTAATTGCTGGAATTAATGCTGCTTTATATGTTGATGGAAAAGATTTATTTACCATTGACCGTTCTCAAGCTTACCTTGGAGTGTTAATTGATGATTTAGTTATTAAGGGTACTAATGAGCCTTATCGGATTATGACGTCTCGAGCCGAATATCGCTTGTTTTTACGAGCTGACAATGCTGATCAGCGCTTAACTCCTTTAGGATATAAGTTAGGTTTAATTTCTCAAGAAAGATATGACAAATTTCAGGAAAAATGGGCTAACATTGAAGGAGAAATTGAACGATTAGAAAATGTTAAATTACGTTCTAATCAGGCTACTAACGAAATTTTGCAAAAGCTTGGTACAACTGAAATTCGACACGGAATTACTCTGGCTGAATTATTAAGACGCCCAGAAATTGGCTATCAGGATTTAGCTCACTTAGATGAATTACCTGATTTACCACCTGAAGTAATTAAAGAGGTGGAAATTAGTATTAAATATAAAGGATATTTGAAGAAACAAGAAGAAGCTATCGCTCGGTTCCGAAAAACCGAAAATCTAAAACTTCCTGTTATTGATTATAAACAAGTTAAGGGGTTATCAAGGGAAGCGGTGGAAAAGCTGTCTGAGCAGCAGCCAATAACATTAGGACAAGCTTCAAGAATTTCTGGAGTAAGTCCAGCTGATATTTCTGTATTACTGGTTTATATTGAGCAGATGAAAAAAGTACAAGAAAAGTAGGAGAGTCTATGGATAGAGACTTATTAAAAGAGTGGTTAATTAAGGGCTGTGAACAAGCCGAGATTTCTTTGACTGAGATTCAACTAACTAGATTACTTGATTATGCTGATTTAGTCTTGGAAACTAATAAAACTATGAATTTAACTAGAATTACCTCTATGGAAGAGTTTGCAATTAAGCATTTTGTTGATTGTTTGTTGTTAGCTAAAGTAGGCATTAACTTTAACAGCCGTGGGATTGATATTGGCACTGGAGCTGGATTTCCAGGTGTAGTTTTGGCGTGCTATTACTCCGAGGCAGAAATTACATTATTAGATTCTCTCGCCAAAAGAATAAATTTTCTGAAATTGGTAAAAGACAAGCTAGGACTAGCAAGGGTCAGTTGTTTACATCACCGGGCAGAAGATTTAGCACGGGATTCTGAACATCGTGAGACTTATGACTGGGTTACTGCTCGGGCTGTAGCTGCTTTACCAACTTTAATTGAGTATTGTTCACCCTTTGTTAAGCTTAATGGGCATTTTGTTGCAATGAAAGCTGGCGATATTCAAGCAGAACTAAGTGAATCGAAGTTTGCCATGAAAGAGCTTGGCTTAGAGCTGATTAGTGTAGCACACTTTTCTTTACCCTTTGAGATGGGTGAACGTTCCATTCTAGTTTTTCATAAAAAGTCTCATGTTTCTGCAGAATATCCAAGAAAAGCAGGCATTCCGAACAAAAAACCGCTAATTGGTCTAGCATAAGCTAGACATTTAGCGGTTTTTCTCATACGAAAGATGGCAAGAAAATCATTTCCTGGAAGGAAGGACAAGGGAAATAACGAATAATAACGTATAATAGATTTCGAGGTGATGATTTTTTGAAGCTTACGGATATTTTGCGGCCTATGGGAAGAAGTAACAAAAACGATACTAGTACGGAACATCAGTGGCAGGAGGAAGTTCAATCATTGCCGATAGAATTGATTGAACCTAATCCATTTCAACCTCGAGTTGAATTTGAAAGTCATGGATTAGATGAATTAGCTGAATCCATTGCGACTCATGGAATACTTCATCCATTAGTGGTGCGCAAAACTGAGGGAGGCTATCAATTAGTAGCAGGGGAGCGGCGTTTGCGCGCTTGTAAGAAACTTGGCTGGGAGACCGTTCCGGCAATAGTTAAAGAGTTAGATGATCGGTTAACAGCAGAAATGGCTTTGATTGAGAATCTTCAGCGTCGCGATCTACATTTTTTCGAGGAGGCTGAAGGTTATAATAAACTGCTGCAAGAGTTTAATTTAACTCAAGATGAGTTAGCTAAAAGGCTAGGTAAAAGCCAATCCAGCATTGCTAACCGTTTAAGGTTACTGCGCTTGGATCAGCAGGTGCGGGAAGTAATTTCCCGGGAAATGTTAACTGAAAGACATGCTCGTGCATTGTTAAAATTAGAGTCTACTGAAGAGCAGCTAGAGATCATTGAAACTGTGGTAAAGCAGTCGTTAAATGTTCGGCAAACTGAGGAATTTATTGCTAAGTTTCTTACAAAAGGAGAAGAATTAAAAGGTAAAAGCGTTAGGAAAATGATTTTTAAAGATATTCGCTTATTTACCAATAGTGTTAAAGAGCTAACTAGTACTTTACAAGCTAGTGGTTTAACAGTTGATTATCAAGAGGAAGAAGAGGATGATTATTATAAAGTAACTGTGTTGATAAAGAAGCCTGAGAGGAGGGAGCAATAATAATGGCAAGAATTATTTCCATCGTTAATCAAAAAGGCGGTGTAGGTAAAAGTACCACTGCAGTTAATTTAGGTGCTTATTTGGCCTTAGCTGGCAAGAGGGTCTTGCTATTTGACATTGATCCGCAAGGCAATGCTTCTAGCGGTGTTGGTGTCGATAAAAGTAAAATTGAACGCTGCGTATACTCAGCAATTATTGAGGGCGAAAGAATGGAAAGGGTCATTCAACCAACTGCAATTCAAGGATTTGATGTTGCTCCTGCTACAATTGAGTTGGCTGGAGCAGAAATTGAGTTAGTTTCGATTATGTCACGAGAGTTTCGCCTCAAAAAAGCTTTGGACACAATAGCTGATCAATACGATTATATCCTAATCGATGCTCCGCCCTCTTTAGGTTTATTAACAATCAATGCCTTAACAGCATCCAATAGTGTTTTAGTGCCAATTCAGTGCGAATATTATGCTTTAGAAGGTTTAAGTCAGTTGGTGAGCACTATTGCTATGGTTCAAGAACACCTTAACCCAGATTTAGAATGGGAAGGGGTTGTAATGACCATGTTCGATTCTCGCACCAATTTATCCTATCAAGTCATCCAGGATGTAAAAAATTACTTTCAATCACAGGTTAAAGTTTATGACTCGGTCATTCCTCGAAACATACGGTTAAGTGAAGCACCTAGCTTTGGTCAACCAATTGCTCTCTATGATGCTAAATCTAAAGGAGCCATTGCCTATGAAGAGTTAGCCAAGGAGGTGCTAGAATCATGAGTAGGCAAGCTTTAGGCCGAGGATTGCGTTCATTAATTCCGCAAATGGATGAAATATCTGGCGACAAACAAGGAGTTAGCCATATTCAATTAAATCTAATTACTGCTAATCCATTTCAACCGCGTAAGGAGTTTGATGAAGAAAAGTTACAACAGCTAGCCGATTCTATAAAACAGCATGGGGTGTTAGAGCCGATTATAGTTCGTCGATATAACGGTGGTTATCAAATTGTTGCTGGGGAGCGGCGTTGGCGGGCTTGTTCATTAGCCGGGCTAGAAAGCATTCCTGCCATAGTCAAAGACCTAACAGATAAAGAGATGACAGAAATAGCTTTAATTGAAAACTTGCAGCGGGAAGATTTAAATGCCATTGAGGAAGCAGAAGGTTATCGCTTACTATTAGAAGAATTTAATTTAACGCAAGAAGAAGTGGCTGAAGCTGTTGGCAAAAAAAGGTCTTCTATTACTAATGCTTTAAGACTGCTCAATTTAGATCAGCAAGTAAAGTCTTTAGTTAGTAGCGGTCAGTTAAGTAAAGGCCATGCCAAAGTGTTGCTTAGCATAGAGGATGTTGCCGAAAGACAGCATTTGGCAAAACGAGTGATTAAAGAAGAAATGTCTGTAAGACAGCTAGAAAAAATAATTAAAGGTAAATCTAAGAAACCTAAACCAACAAAAAGGGAACAGAATCCAGAGGTTAAGGTATTGCAAGAAGAATTGCAAAGAGTGCTAGGTACTAAGGTTCGTTTAGATTATCATCAAGGAAAAGGAAAAATTGAAATAGAGTATTATTCAGATGAAGAATTAGAGAGAATACTTGATTTTATGAGAGGTTAGGAAACGTCTGGAGGGCAGACAATGTTTCATAATGGTAAGCAGTTTAAGCGAATTACCCTTAATATTGGGGACCAAGTAGAATTTCAAACTAGCTCTGCTTTACTAAGAGATACCTACCATAGTCAAGTTATTGGATGTAATACAAGGTTGGGGATTGTCCAAATATCATTCCCCACCTCTAATGGTAAATTAGTTTTAGTACCAGTTGGCACCAATGTTAAATTGCGTTTAGCTGGCAGTAATGATTGGCTAGAAAACTTTACAGTTATTGATCGAACTAATGGTGAAAATCGTTGTTTAGTATTACAAATTGCATATAGTAATGCTGCAGAGTTGATTAATTATCAAACCTATGATGATTTACAGCTACTAGCGGTTACGTCTGGAAAAGGTGGGGTTGGGAAAACCACCTTTACGATTAATTTAGCGATGGCTTTGAGTAAGTTAGGCAAGCGAGTATGCGTTTTAGATGCGTCATTAGGAACTGCTAATGTAGATGTCCATTTAGGTATTACTGCCCGTTATAATTTAGCACATGTTATTGCTGGTCAGCGTCATTTAAATGATATCCTAGTCGATAGCGAGTATGGTTTTTCCGTTTTACCAGGCTGTTCCGGGCTGCAGCGCATCACTGAACTGAGTGACTTTGAGTATAATTATTTGGCAACAGAGTTTGATCAGCTTAGCGAAAGATTTCAGATCTTAATTGTTGATACTGGTGCTGGAATTTCGCGCAGCGTTACTAATTTCGTTCGTGCAGCAGGGACTGGTTATTTAATCATTACTCCCGAGCCCAGTTCGATTACCGATGCTTACGCTTTATTGAAGACTCTTGTCAAGGAACAAAAAAGCAAAGTTAATCTAAAGTTAGTTGTAAATCGAGTTTATTCTAAATCAGAAGCAGTCGAAGTAGCTGAACGGGTTCAATTTGCCGCTGAACGGTTTTTGGATCTAGAGTTACAGTATGTTGGTTGCATATTAGAAGATCGGAAAGTTAGAGATTCAATTATTATGCAAACTCCAGTTTTATCGTTAGCCCCTTATTGCAATGCTAGTCAGGCTTTCCTAGAAATCGCCAAGGAGCTAGATACTGACACAGCTGCTGCAATTAACCCTTCATTTAATGTGCTTAGTCGCCTGTGGAACTTTGTTAAATAAGCAAATGTTCCACGTGGAACATTGAATTAAATCAAGGCAGACTCACCAATATCTTCTTCATCAGTTACGAACCCACATAAACTAGATTTAATTCCATTAGCAATCACATGACACATTTTCATAACTAAACTGAGTCGGGTATTTTGTAAAACAAAATATTCCATTAGACCGCCAACATTTACGATACCGATAATATGATAATCACCAATGCTGGGCAAAGCCTTGTTAACACCTGTACCAGGTTGTAAAGGGCCTTCTTTTAATGATATATAGCCGATATTTTCGACTCTTCCAAGACAAGCATCTATGGCAAGAATTATGCTATCAGGATGTTTGTCTTTTATTTTGGCTACGAATAGATCTAAATTGAGAGCATGTACAGGTTCATCTAAGGTACCATAAACCGTTACGTTTGGCCAGTTTTCTTTACTCAACTCGGTGCCAATCAATGGGCCTAATGAATCACCTGTTGAACGATCAGTTCCAACACAAACAATTACTACAGTTCGATTATGAAAAACCTTTGACATTTCAGCAGCCAATGTCTCAACTGCTAATGGATCATCAATATGTACACGAACAATTGTAGGATCAATTTTATTAAGCATATAAATCCCCCTAATTCCCTTGAGATAAAGTTCGTTCCCATGTAATATACGCAATTTTATAGCAGAATATGTAACGATGTTCTTTCATAGCATGGAACAGGGGGGATCTATATGATCTGGAAAGTAGCCTCATTGTATATTGCTGCGGTGATTGGTGCAGGCTTTGCATCTGGTCAAGAAATAATTCAATTCTTTCAGCGTTTTGGGCGTGCAGGCCTAATTGGATTGATATTAGCGACTTTAGCTTTAAGTATTTTAGGTGGTTTGATTCTTAAGAAATGCTATGAATTAAAAACTAGTGATTATAAAGCTTTGCTATTCAAAGTTAGTGGAACAGAGGCTGCTTTTCTTGATTTGCTATACACAACTTTTTTATTAGCTGGCTTAGCAATCATGTTAGCTGGAAGTAAAGAGACTATTTATACATTATTTGGTATACCTGGAGGACAATATATTACAGCTCTTGCAGTAGTCTATTTGCTTGTTCGTGGACCAGAAAAAATTTTGAATGCTAGTGCATTATTAATTCCTTTTTTAATCGGTTATATCTTGTTTATCGGACGAACGATGCTTGTTCGTAATGGGCTTCGAATACCTCAAGAATCGATTAATTTTGGTATACCGTATAGCTTGTTATATCCAGGATTTAATCTGGGTTTTGCTTTGGCCATCTTTGCTAGTATTGCCGATTTACTACCTAATAAGAAAACTGCTTTTTATGGCGGGATTGTTGGAGGATTAGTGTTAGGTGGCTTGATTGGCTTGATGCTCCTAACTTTATGGAGTGGGCCAGCAATAGCCTTAAGTAGTCCGGTACCGATGTTATTTATTGCTGAAAGAATTAGCAAATCAACAGGTTTGGTTTATGGAATAGTATTATGGATAGCTATGTATACTACCGCTGTAGCCAATGGCTTAGCAGTTGCTACTAGATTAAAACCGATTGTTGATTTATCATGGACTACTATTTCTATAATCGTAGTATTTTTAGCTTGCTTAGTTAGTCGTGCAGGCTTTGTGCTTTTGATTAGCTTTGCCTATCCGTTGTTTGGTTTTGTTGGAATTTATTTAATATATCGGTTATTGCGTTATGATGGTAAAACCTAGTATAATATAGGGAACGTGAGGTGATCGTAGATGCAGGTTGACCAAAGTGAACTATTTCAAAATGGCTTGAAACATCTAGAAAAATGGCAACTAGATGAAGCTAAACAATGCTTTAAAGCCCATCTAGAAAACCATCCGCAAGATGCTGAGGCTCTTAATAAACTTGGGATTGTTTGTGCTAATCAGCAAAAATTTGAGGAAGCTGCAGAATATTTTGAAGCAGCGATTGACTTTAATCCCAAATTAGTAAGTGCTTATAGTAATCTTGGTAATATCTTTTTAGAGCAAAAACAATTTGATGTAGCCATGCGAATTTACAAAAAAGCATTAGAAATCGATCCAGAAAACCCGACAGTTCATCACAATTTAGGTGTACTTTACAAACAACAAGGTAACATTAGTGAGGGAATTAAATATCTGAAAAAAGCTACGTCATTGCAGAAAAAACAGCCCCTTCCTGGTGAAGAGCATGTAGGCAAAAAGCAAGCTGGAGTATGGTTTGTCTTTTGGCTCATAGTGATTATCGTGGTGTTTTATTTTCTTTTACGAAATTAAACAGGCCCCAGCAAACGCTGGGGTGTTGATTAATTTTTCCGTCGTGTTGGTTTCCAAATTAAGATTACTGTTTTCTTTTGGGCTTTCAGGATGGGGTCGACAAACGATTTTAATAGCTTAAACATATCTACCCCCCTTTATTAGGAATATTTGCTTGGATAATATGGTATGAGTTTAGATGAAAAACGGTGACAAATGGACTACAATAATAAAAAAGTTTGAGGGAGGATCAGCATGGCAAAGAGCACACCACTTTATCAGCAACATCTTGATTTAGGTGCTAAAATAGTGGACTTTCATGGATTTTTAATGCCATTACAGTATTCTGGGATTGTAGAGGAACATCGCTGCGTGCGGGAAACAGCAGGGGTCTTTGATTTATCTCATATGGGTGAGTTTTTGGTAGAAGGTCCTGATGCTACCAAGGCTTTAAATTATTTACTGACCAATAATTTAGAAAACATGGCTATAAATGATGTACAGTATAATATCTTGACCAATGAAAAAGGTGGTATCATTGACGATATTCTAATTTATCGCTTGCCACGAGGTTATTATTTGGTAGTTAATGCTGCTAATATTGAAAAAGATAAAGAATGGCTAACTAGACATCTTTCAGGTGATGTTACTTTTACAGATCTATCTGATACTACATCTTTAATTGCTGTTCAGGGAAAAGCAGGAAATTCCATTGTTGAGCAAGTATTAGATATGCGATTAGATGGTTTAGGATATTATCAATTTATTGATTTGCAATATAAGCAGCAAACGATTCGTATATCACGGACAGGCTATACTGGTGAAGATGGCTTAGAGGTGTATCTTCCTAATGATTTAGCAGTAGATTTTTGGCAAGCTATTTTCGCGAAAGGTAAGACAAGCCAGATAAAACCAATAGGTTTGGGAGCTCGCGATACTCTTCGGCTGGAAATGCGCATGCCTCTTTATGGTAATGAGTTGACAGAGGAAACAACGCCCATCGAAGCAGGTTTAAGCCGGTTTGTTGATTTAACTAAAGATTTTATTGGCAAAGAGGCATTAGTAGAACAAATTGAAAAAGGAGTAGAGCGTAAATTAATTGGTTTTGAAATGATCGATCGAGGAGTGCCTCGTACTGGTTATACTATTACCAAAGATGACCAGCAGATTGGTGTAGTAACTAGTGGTACATTATCTCCTAGTACAGGTAAGGCGATTGGTTTGGCTTATGTAGATAGCCAATATGCAAAAGTTGATCAAGCTATTAATATTCAAGTTAGACAAAAAAGTTTAGTTGCTAAAATTGTTAAGGGTAGATTTGTCACTGTGAAAAGAAAAAAATATTAGGAGGGTAATTAAATGGAGGTAAGAAAAGGATTACTTTACAGTCAGGATCACGAGTGGGTGAAAATAACTGGCTCAATAGCTCGCATAGGCATTACAGCCTATGCACAGGATCAACTTGGCGATGTGGTTTTTGTAGAATTACCAAGTGTTGATGATCCGGTAACTAAAGATGAACCTTTTACAGTTGTAGAATCGGTAAAGGCTGCTTCTGATGTATATTCGCCAGTAACAGGTGTAATTACAGCCGTTAATGAGGATTTAGAGGATAGCCCTGAACTAATCAATGAATCACCATATGATGAAGGCTGGATTATCGAAGTGGAGTTAGATGACACTGAGGTAGAAGGTTTAATGACTCCGGAAGAATACGAAGACTTTATAAGGGAGATATAAAATGGGTTTTGTGCCGAATACAAAAGCTGAACAGCTAGAAATGCTGAAAACGCTTGGTTGTTCGACTATTGAAGACTTGTTTGGGGATATCCCTGAGGAGTTACGGCTAAAAAGGCCATTGAATTTACCAGAACCACTGGCTGAATACCAGTTAATCAAGTATATGACTGGATTAGCCAGTAAAAATAAGCATTTGGATCATCTGGTTTCCTTTTTGGGAGCAGGTGCTTACGATCATATTGTCCCAAGTGTAATTAAGCATTTAGTAGGCCGCGGAGAGTTCTTAACAGCATATACACCATACCAGGCAGAAATTAGCCAAGGTGTTTTACAAGCTATTTTCGAGTTCCAAACTTTAATTGTTGAACTGACGAATATGGAGGTAGCTAATGCTTCTATGTATGATGGGGCTTCAGCTTTAGCGGAGGCAGCTTTGTTAGCTTGTAATTATACTAGACGAGATAAAATTGGTGTGCCTAAGAACTTGCACCCAGAATGGCTTAGTATCGTGAAGGTATACTTAGAAAGCCAGGATTTAGAGGTTATAGAAATTCCTTATCAACTGGAGACTGGATTAATTGACTTAGCTGCCTTAAATCCGCAATTGGTGTCAGAGTTAGCAGGAATTGTTGTTGCCCAACCTAACTTTTTTGGAGGTCTCGAGGATGTTAGTGCGGTTGCTGCTCGTGTTAAGGATGCTGGCGGATTATTAATTATGGCAGTTGATCCCTTAAGTCTAGGCTTGCTAAAAGCTCCTGGTGATATTGGGGCAGATATTGTTGTAGGAGATGCAGGTTGTTTAGGTAGTCCAATTAGTTTTGGCGGACCCTCTGTAGGTTTCTTTGCTGTTAGTGGGAAAAATTTAGTCCGCAGAATGCCCGGTAGAATAGTTGGTGCTACCACAGATGCTCAGGGGAATACAGGGTATGTGTTAACTTTACAAACCCGTGAACAACATATTCGTCGTGAAAAAGCTACCTCCAATATTTGTACAAATCAAGCTTTAAATGCCTTAATAGCAACTATTTATTTAGCCTTATTAGGAAAAACCGGTATTAAGGAAGTAGGTTATCAGTGCATTCAAAAAGCAAATTACTTAAAACAGAGTCTATTAAAGGCTGGCTTTAAGTTACGTTTTAATAGCCTAACTTTTAAAGAGTTTGTAGTTCAAGCAGAGCTAGATTGGCAGAAATGTAATGAAAGACTTTTAGAACACGGTTATTTGGGTGGATTGCCCCTCGCAGTAGTTGACGAAAAGTTAGCTGATAGTGTCTTGCTTTCTGTAACAGAAGCCCGGACCAAAGCTGAAATCGATGAATTTGTTGCTTTACTAAGGAGGTATAGTAATGGAGTTTAATCAGCAGATACCTCTTTTATTAGATATTTCTACCCCAGATCGAACAGGCTATACTTTACCTGAATTAGATGTACCTGAAGTTGAATTGACAGAATTAGTACCAGAATCTTTGCTTCGAGAAACAGAACCGCAGTTACCGGAATTAAGTGAAGTAGAAGTAGTTCGTTATTTCACTAATCTATCACGCCGAAATTACGGTGTTGATGTCGGCTTTTATCCATTAGGTTCCTGCACAATGAAATATAATCCAAGGATGAACGAGGACATTGCCGCACTGCCAGGATTTAGTAGGATTCATCCTTATCAGCCAGAACATACTGTTCAAGGTGCCCTGCGGCTAATGTATGAGTTAGATCAATATTTGGCCGAAATCGCTGGTTTAGCGAAATCTAGCTTGCAGCCAGCAGCTGGTGCCCAGGGCGAGTATGCTGGTTTATTGATTATTAAAGCATATCATGAAGCTAGAGGCGAGGGAGAACAGCGTGCGGAAATTATTGTCCCTGACTCTGCTCATGGGACAAACCCTGCTAGTGCTATGATGGCAGGCTTTACTATAAAAACTGTGCCTTCTGATGAGCGAGGCGGTGTTAATGTAGCAGCTTTGAAGGAATTAGTAGGCCCACAGACGGCTGGGTTGATGTTAACTAATCCAAGCACCTTAGGATTATTCGAGGATAATATTGTTGAAATTGCCGAAATTGTTCATGACGCTGGCGGTTTACTTTATTATGACGGGGCAAATGCTAATGCTATATTAGGGATTACTAGACCTGGAGATATGGGATTTGATGTAGTGCACTTTAACTTGCATAAGACATTTTCCACGCCTCATGGTGGCGGCGGTCCAGGAGCAGGTCCAATTGTAGTTAGCGAAGAATTAGTCCAGTTTTTACCTGGTCCAGTAGTGGAAAAAGCTGAGGAGGGTTATTATCTGGCTTTTCCAGAAAAGAGTATAGGACGAGTTAAGTCGTTTTATGGTAATTTTGGCGTGCTAGTGAAAGCTTATGCTTATATTCGTCATTTAGGCGCTGAAGGCTTGCGTCAAGTTAGCGAGAATGCGGTCTTAAACGCAAACTATTTAATGCATCACTTAAAAAATGCATACCATTTACCTTATGATCGAACTTGTATGCATGAATTTGTTTTATCTGGAAAATGGCAAAAAGAGTTCGGAGTTTCCACTTTAGATATTGCCAAGCGCTTATTAGACTATGGCATTCATGCACCGACTATTTACTTCCCATTGATTGTTGAGGAAGCAATTATGATTGAACCAACAGAAACAGAAAGTAAAGCTACTTTAGATCGATTTATTCAAATAATGTTTACCATTGCAGAAGAAGCAAAAGATAACCCAGAGGCAGTTAAAGCAGCACCGACAACTACGCCTGTTGGTCGCTTGAATGAAACCCAAGCGGCACGAAATCCGATTTTAAGGCGGCAAGCCAAATAAAAAACGACCCTAGAGGTCGTTTTTTATTGATTTTAACGATAAATTTCAATTTCGGCTTCTTGACGCAATTTATCGATGTAAGCGTATGGATCTAAAGTTTTAGCTGCAATTAAAGATCGCTTAGCTTGTTCCCAAGCTTCTTCTAAAGTAGCTTCTCTAGCTTCCTGCTTGTCTGTAACTTTGATGATATGCCAACCAAAGGTACTTTCTACCATACCTAATTCATTAATATCTAAAGAGAAGGCCATTTGTTCAAATGGTTCTACCATAGTACCTTTACTGAAATAACCTAGCTGTCCATCATTAATCGCTGAATAAGTATCTTGCGATCTGGTTCTGGCTAATTCAGCAAAGTCAGCTCCACTATTAAGCAGTTCCATAATTTCTAATGCTTCAGCTTCGGTATCTACTAGAATATGACTGGCTTCGACTTCTTCTTCAAAAGCAAACAAGTTTTTATTTTCATAGAACCAGGCTTCGATTTCTTCATCAGTAACTTGGACTTCGTTTTCAGCTAATTTAGAAATCAAGATGTTAAGTTCTAATTGTGCTAAGAATTCGTCTTCGCTCATACCTGTTTGATATAAATAGTATTGTAGTCCCTCAAAACCGCCTACTTGCGTGATTATTTCAATTAAAGCCATACTTAAATCGTCTTCAGTAACTTCAATATTAGTTTCTATTTGTTTTTGTAGTAATAGCTCTTCAATAATCATTTGGTTTAAAATAATAGCACCAGCTTCTTGCTCTAACCGCTGATAGTATTCAGCTAAAGTAATTTGCTTGCCATTGACAGAAGCAACAATTTCTTCATCAGCTGCTAAAACTGTAGGTGTACAGAGTACGATCAATAAGATTAGTACGGTAAATATTTTTTGGAATTTCAAAGATCCATCTTCCCTTCTTCGAGATATTTTATTGATTATCTCTGATACTATTCGTGGCAGGCTGCCGAATACCTGCCGGTCATTTAAAAGATAGCTGAAATATTGCTATTATTAAGTTATAATGTAATACATGGGGGTTGATGTTGATGTTTGAGAATGGTCAATATATCCGTTTAAGAAAAAAACATCCTTGTGGTGATGATCGCTGGCAAATTTTAAAAGCCGGAGTAGATATGCGGATTCAGTGTCTCACTTGCCAGCGAGTAGTATTAATTCCACGAGTTAAATTATTAAAGCAAATTAAGGAAAAATTGGACACCATAACATAAACAGCAAAATTCACATCTAATTATTTATGGCATATAGTATGAGGTAGGTGCCAATTAGAAAGGAGCAAAGGTTATGGGTCGTATCAGAAGGATGTTTGCTGGTGGAAATAGTTCTCAAGGATTTTACTCATTTTACCATGAGATTATTTCCGGAGAGGCTCGTCGTCTCTATATCCTGAAAGGTGGGCCAGGTACTGGTAAGTCCACTTTAATGAAAAGCGTTGCTGCTCAATTACAGGAGAAAGGTTTTGATTTAGAAGTATTTCATTGTAGCTCAGATGTTGATTCTTTAGACGCCATAGCCGTACCAAGTTTAAAAGTGGCCATTGTGGATGGTACAGCTCCTCATGTAATTGAACCGAAATTTCCAGGATCTATTGATCAAGTAATAAATCTCAGTGATTATTTAGCAAGTGATTTGATTAGTGCGGACTTAAAACAGATTAAACAGTTGACAGCTGCTAAAGCAAACGCCTATCCTCGAGTCTACCGGCTGCTTAAGGCTGCTAAATTGGTTTATGAAGATATTCAAGTAATTAACCAGAGCTTTATGAATTTTGGTAAGGTAAACCAATTGGTAAATAATCTGCTTTATGAAATTTTCCGTGATTTACCAGTAAGCTCTCAACTAGGAAAAGCTAGGCATTTATTCGCTACCGCTATTACACCTCAGGGCCCAGTTAATGAATTGCCAAGTATTACTAGTGGATATCAAAGGAAGATTATTTTAAAAGGTGAACCTGGAACAGGCAAATCTACTATGGTAGAGCGCGTAGCCCGTCATGCCATTGAGCGAGGATTAAATGTTGATGTTTTTCATTGTCCATTAGATCCAACACGCCTAGAGCATCTGGTGATTGATTCCTTAGGTGTTGCCATAATTACTTCACAAGCGCCCCATATTTATGAAGCTGAAGGAGCTTTAATTATAAATTTAGATGATTACCTTGATCATCAGCAAAGGCAAAGCAGTGAAGAAATGCTGCAGAAAAGCACCGCTTTATTTGAAGGCATGCTAGATCAGGTGTTTGTTCAATTAAGGCTAGCTAAGGCTATTCACGAAGAATTAGAAAGTTATTATGCTCCAGCAATGGATTTTGCTAAGTTGGAACTAAAACAAGCAGAGATCATTCAGGAGATTTTAGCTTTAGCGGCAAGAACATAAATGTAATGTACGGGAGGAAGAGGATTGTCATCATTAGAAATTGGAGTTGTAGGTTTGGCTAACGTTGGAAAATCAACATTATTTAATGCCTTGACTAAGGCTAATGTACCAGCATTAAACTATCCTTTTTGTACGATTGAACCAAATGTGGGAGTTGTAATGATTCCTGATGAACGACTGCTCAAAGTAGCAGATTTAGTAAAACCGAAAAAAGTAACTGGAGCGGGAATTCGTTTCGTCGATATCGCTGGTTTAGTAAAAGGCGCCAGCCAAGGTGAGGGACTAGGAAATCAGTTCTTGGCGCATATTCGAGAAGTTGATGCGATTTTACACGTTGTTAGATATTTTAAGGATCCCAATGTATCAAAGGTAGAAGGAAGTGTTGACCCTTTAACTGATATTGAAATCGTTGATACAGAATTGACCTTAGCTGATTTACAAACCTTAGAGAAAAGAATTGAACGTACGGAACGGTTATTAAAAACTGGCGAGCGTAAGTATCGAGAAGAATTAGATGTATTAAACCAAGTGCGGGATAGCTTGGATCAAGGAATTCCTGTCCGGCGGGGAACTTGGAATTTACCAAATGATTTACGGCTTTTAACAGCTAAGCCTATCCTTTATGTTTTAAATGTCTCGGAAGAAGATCTATTAGACAAAGAGCAATTATTAGGTGAGATTAGACCCTTAATTGATAAAGTACAAGCTGATAATAGCCAGTTAATTATATTGGCAGCGACTTTAGAAGCTGAGATAGTAGAATTACCTACTGAAGAAGCAGAAGAGTTTATGGCTGAGTTAGGTATCGAAGAATCAGGTTTAACGCAAGTAATCAAAGGTGGTCTAAAATTATTAGATTTAGTGACCTTTTATACGATCAAAGGGGATGAAACACGGGCTTGGTTGGTGCCTAGAGGAACTTTAGCACCGCAGGCTGCCGGAAAGATACATACTGATTTTGAACGAGGATTTATTAAGGCAGAAGTAATTCAATGGGAGCAGTTGTTGGGCTGTGGTTCTCTTGCTAAAGCTAGAGAACAAGGCTTAGTTAGGCTAGAAGGCCGTGATTATCCTGTACAAGATGGAGACGTAATTTTATTTCACTTCAATGTTTGACAGATATCTTATCAAAGTGATATAATTAACCTGCCCTGCTCTAAGTGAATCTTAGGGCCAATAGTCCAGAGGGAGGAGGTGAGCCTACGGTGAGATCTTACGAAATTATGTTAATTATCAGACCAGAATTGGAAGAAGAGGCTGTTCAAGCAGTTATTGATCGAGTTACTAAAATTATTACTTCAGCAAATGGAGAAGTAACAAATGTAGATCAATGGGGTAAGCGCAAACTAGCTTATGAGATCAAGGATAACACCGAAGGCTTCTATGTGGTAATCGATTTTAATGCAGATAACGAAGCGACCACTGAAGTCGAACGTGTTCTACGGATTACCGATGAAGTACTTCGTTTTCTGCTCGTTCGTAAAGACCAAGAATGAGCGAAAGGGTGAACGGTATTGTTAAACAGAGTAATCCTTATCGGGCGTCTAGTGGCAGATCCTCAGTTGCGCTATACCCAAAACGGAATTGCAGTTACTAGTTTTACATTAGCAGTAAACCGTCCCTATACAACGCAGAATGGTGAAAGGGAAGCGGATTTTATTGATATTGTAACTTGGCGTAAGTTGGCTGAAACTTGTGCTAATCATCTAAATAAAGGTAGATTAGTTGCAGTGGAAGGCCGATTGCAAATCCGTTCATATGATGATCAAAATGGTATCAGGCGTAAAGCGTCTGAAATAGTAGCCGATCAAGTTCGTTTCTTAGATTGGCGCGACGATATTAGTGATAATATGGATCTTGCTGGTCCGCCTGACTCAGGATTTGATGATGTTCCATTTTAATTAAATAGATTTGGAGGCAGGAAAATGGCCAGAGAAAGAGGTCGCAGAGGTAGAAGAAAAGTGTGTGCTTTCTGTGTTGAAAAAATCGCACAGATTGACTATAAAGAAGCCGGCCGTTTGCGCCGCTATGTAACTGAACGTGGCAAAATTATGCCAAGACGAATTACTGGTAATTGTGCAATTCACCAGCGTCAATTAACCGTTGCCGTTAAGCGGGCACGGCAAATGGCATTAATGCCATATACAATCGAGTAATTGAAAAGGCAGCGACGCTGCCTTTTTTTTACGACTATGGTTAACAGCAGGACAAATACTAAGTAATAGAGAAGTAAATTTTGATCCGTAATATTTCGTTAAGGCGGTGAATGGTAATTGCAAACTCGTGCCGTAACTGAAGGGGCCATGTTGTCAGCTGTTACAGTTATTCTTGCCTTATTAGGCTTATATTTTAGTTTTGCATATTTAATTATCCCAGTGCCTTTAAGTATCCTAGTTTATCGCCATGGACTTAGAAGTGGGATTATAGTTTCCTTAGTATCTGCAATTTTATGCACGTTAGTTTTAAACTCACTGTTTGTTGGTTTAGAACTCGTGATAGTGGGTATTATGGGTGTTGCTATAGGTTTAGCCTTAAAAGAAAAGTTTGGTTTTGGTCAGTTGTTTATTGTTGGCGTAATATCTTCTGTGATTGCAACTGTACTTAAATTTATTGCCTATGCTACCATAGCAGGCTTTAATGTGCTTGATGAACTTACTAAAACCTTAGAACTCAGCGCTGAACAGGCTTTGAATGTTTGGCAATCTTTAGGAGTTACGGAGGAACTGCTTCAGCAATACTCCAAACTATTAAGTTCTTTGCCAGATTTATTTCGAGTTCTTTTACCGTTTATGATTGTGTTAGTTGGTATCATT
>JAAYMV010000116.1 GCA_012521185.1 Bacillota bacterium | reverse complement strand
TGTTTCCACGAAGCGATATTTTCATAATTTTACTCTATGGGTTTCATACCCATGCGTACTAAAAGCCTTAATATATAAGGGTTTTCAGCAAACTCAATCTTTCACCCTTGACATCAAGACAACACACTCCGCGTGCGTAGTCATAGGAAACATATCCACAGGCTGCACTTGTTCCACCTGATAACCGTGAGCAGATAAATAAGCTAAATCCCGTGCTAGAGTAGTTGGATTACAAGACACATAAATAAGCTTAGGCACTTCTAACCTACTAATAGTTTCTAGTAGTGCACTTTCACAACCTTGGCGCGGTGGATCAAGAATTACTAAATCGATTTGTTCTCCTGTATCTGCATATTTAGGTAAAACATCTTCCGCTCTACCACAGATAAACTCCGTATTAGTTCGCTTATTTAACTTAGCGTTATACTCCGCATCCAATACAGCAGCTGCTAAACTTTCCACACCATATACTTTTTTCGCTTCGCTAGCCAGGTAAAGCCCAATGCTACCAGTCCCACAGTATAAATCCCAAACAACTTCCCTGCCTGATAAATTAGCATATTCTTTTACCTTATCATACAAAATCTCTGTTTGAATCGGATTCACTTGAAAAAATGATGCTGGAGAGATAGCAAATTCTAGTTGACCAATAGTATCAATTAAATAACTTTCTCCCCAAACAATCTTTGTTTCACGACCTAAAATAGTTTTACTAGATCTTGGATTAATATTGTGAGCAATACTCACTAATTCAGGCACCAGATTAGTAAGCTGTTCAACTAACAGCTCTTGCTTAACTAGCGTCTTGGTAGTGGTAACGAAAATTACCATTAGTTTAGCCTGGGTGAAACTAACACGCACAATTACATGGCGCAGTATTCCTTGTTTAGTCCGTCGATTATAAGCCGGTATCTCTAACTCAGCTAGAACCTCTTTAACAGCTACAGCTGTTTTATGAATTAAAGGATGTAAGATATTGCAACTAGTGTAATCAACAATATCATGGGTTCCTTTACGATAAAAACCTATTATCAAAGTATCATCTTTAACCCCCACCGGAAGCTGGGCTTTATTACGATAATAATTTGGGGTTTCCATACCAATAATTGGTGAGGCTAAGACATCTAGTTTACCAATACGCTGTAAGGCTTGATTCACTTGGTTTTCTTTCCAATTTAATTGTGCTTTGTATTCCATATGCTGTAGTTGACAACCACCACAATTCTTGCTTACGGCACAGCTAGCACAAATCCGATCAGGCGAATTCTCAATAAGCCTGATCACCACACCACGAGCAAAGCTTTTCTTAACCTCACTAATTTGAATCTCTACCAAATCACCTGGAATAGTCTCGGGGATAAAAGTGACAAAGTCATTGACTCGACCAACACCTTCACCATTAGAATTTAAATCTGTTATCTTAACAGTATAGTAATTACCTACTCCGGGTAATAAGGGTTTTGTTGCTTGCTTCATTAATTCACATCTCCTGAACAATTGCCGAGAATCTTATTCTTCAACTTTTTTTATCCGGAACATTGAATAAGGTTTAACTGGCGGCATCGGAATTCTGACCCAGTAGTTAGCATGAGCGGCATCTAGCTCCTCATATTCTTCACTTTTATGGTTAATCATCTTAGTAATCGTAAAGGTGAAATTTTCTGCTTTTGGTTGTACTACTTCAATTTCAGAATTTAAAAGTAACCGATTTCGTACACCTACTAAAGCTTCTCCAGTCTCCGAATTATATTCTTCTACTAAACCAACAAAATCATAACTTTGCTGGTAACCAGAAGTTTCCAAATTAATCCCTGGCTGTGAATCTAAAAAGAATCCTGTATAATAAGGACGATGACTTACTTTATCAACTTCTTCTAATAAGACTGGATCTAATTGATAGTTCTTTGGATCTGCCTGATAAGCATCTAATGCTTGTCGATAAGCTCGTACCACCGTTCCCACATAGAAAGCACTTTTCATTCTACCTTCAATTTTTAGACTGTCAACGCCAATTCTTACTAAATCTGGAATGTATTCGATTAAACACAAATCTTTTGAGTTAAACAGGTAAGTGCCTTCTTTAGTTTCTTCAATTGGGAAATACTCTCCAGGACGATTCTGTTCGACTACAGCATAACGCCAGCGACAACTTTGAGTACATTGACCACGGTTAGCATCTCTACCTGTCATTACATGACTAATGAGGCATCGACCTGAATAAGCCATGCACATGGATCCATGTACAAAGACTTCAATTTCCGCATCCACTTTCTGACGAATTAATTCAATATCTTCCCGGTTTATTTCCCGGGCCATAACTAAACGACTAATTCCTAAATCAGCCCAAAACTTTGCTGATCTCCAATTAGTAGTATTAGCTTGAGTACTTAAATGCAGAGCTAAGTTTGGTGCTACTTGTTGTGCTATGCTTACCACTCCAGGATCAGCAACAATAATCGCATCTGCTCCAATGGAATCTAAAAACTCAATATACTCAGGAATACCTTGTAAATCATTATTGTGGGGAATTATATTGACGGTCACATACACCATCACTCCACGGTCATGAGCGTACTGAATAATATATTTCAAATCTTCTTCATCAAAATTTCCTGCGCCAGCTCGCATCCCAAACTGATTGCCGGCTAAATAAATAGCATCTGCTCCATATTCTATAGCAACTTTAGCCTTTTCCATATTGCCAGCAGGTGCCAGTAATTCTGGAATCTTCACTTAAACTATCCCTCCTAATAACCTAATTCTTTACGCGCTTGAAGATGCTCATTATAAGTTTTAGAAAACTGATGTGTACCATCGCCACGAGCAACAAAATATAAATAGTCCACATCTGCTGGCTCTAAAACTGCAAGAATTGAACTTAACCCTGGACTAGCTATGGGTCCAGGTGGTAATTTATTATACATATAAGTGTTATAAGGTGAATCTATCTCTAAATCCCGATACAAAACGCGACTCCGATTTTCTGTCATCACATAACGAACTGTTGGATCTGCTTGTAATGGCATATTAATCCTTAATCGGTTTAAGTAAACTCCAGCAACAATTGGCCGTTCCTCATCAACTACAACTTCTTTCTCTACAATTGAGGCTAGTGTAACTACTTCGTGTAATGTCAAGTCTGTTTGATCAAGGTAAGGTTCAATTACAGGAGTTACCACAGTAATAAACCGATCCACCATATGCTTGATAATCGATTCTTCTGATTGCCCTTTAGCAAATCGATAGGTATCAGGAAACAGATACCCTTCTAGTGACTCTATAGGCAAATCTAAAGGAGGCTGATCTCCATAAACTAAAGTGGCGTTATACGCCAAGGTTAAAAAGCGATTTTCATCAACAAAGCCAGCTTCAGCTAATAAAGCAGCAATTTCTTTAATTTGATACCCTTCAGGAATCATTACCTTATGAGTAACAATATTACCAGCATTTAATCGGCCAATAATCTGTAGGGGGCGCATAGAAGCACTTAACAAATATTCCCCAGCTTTCAAACGTTGATCAGCTTTTGTCAGCCGTAACAGCCCATGAAACAAATTAGGCCGCTTAATCAACTGCTGCTCATACAACAGCTGAGTCACATCCCTACCAGACATTCCCGGCACAATGGTAATTAGTTGTTCTTCAACATTTGGGTTTTGGCTGGCTGGCTCTACAGCAATAATTATTAATAATGACCCAAGACAAAATCCTAAGACAAAACATATGATCAGAAAGCGGACCATGAGTAAGGCGGTCCGCTTATTAATTACCTGTCTGAACTTAGAATTTACCTGCGTAGTGGGCATGAAAACACCCCCATAATTAATAAATGGCACGTGTTCTACTCTTCGTCATCACCTTCGAGTACGCGAACCACTTCTTCAAATTCTTCATCATCTTCAATGTCCAATAAGATTTCTTCCCCATTTTCATCTAATTCGATTTTAAAGATAACAGCTCCTGCTTCTGGATCTACTTCAGGCAGTAATACCGCATAACTGCGGTCTTCAATCTCGACAAAATCAATTACAGTAAAATTGTGTTCAATTCCTTCTTCATCGATTAATGTAATTTTTTCATTTTGCTCACTCATTGTAATTTCCCCCTTAGTTTTTAGCTTTCTATTGTACTAGGTTCTGTCTAGATATGCTTGCAAAATCACACTAGCAGCTACCTGGTCAATCACTTTCCTACGTTTGCCACGACTAACGTCGCCTTCTAATAAAATTCGTTCAGCTGCTACAGTAGAAAACCTCTCATCCCAATACTCCACTGGTATTTCAAGTTTATTTTCCATTTGAGCGGCAAAACAACGTACTTTTTCTGCTTCTGGACCATAGGTTCCATCGGTTCTTCGAGGCATGCCCACAACTATCTTGTTCACGTTATATTCTTCTACAATTTCTCGTAAACGCTGTAGATCTTTTTTAAGATTGCTCCGTCTAATTACTTCTAACCCTTGAGCAGTCCAACCTAATTGATCACTAATCGCGACCCCAATAGTTTTTTCTCCAATATCTAAACCTAATATACGCATAATTCAACTCCCGATGAACTAGATCACTTTCACGGCAAACTCAGGGCAAGCTGCCCCACAATAACCACAGAAAACACATTTGTCAGTATCTACAATAACTCGCTCCGATTCAATGTGCAAAGCTTTATTCGGACAAGCCTGTACACATTGGCCGCAAGCAATACACCACTCATCAAAATGCAATTTGCGTTCTGGTTGCACAAAATCCTCATCTGGTAACGGAGTGCCTTCAAAGAAACTAATATTGCGCTCTAGTTCTTCAGTACTTTTCATACCTACAGCAATACTATGCACTGTCGGTAACTCTAACAAAAAAGAAAAAGCATCTCTACGTCTGGAGATTAAGTGGCCTCCTCCAAGGGGTTTCATGGCATAAATCCCTTTACCCATGGAATATGCTTGCTGAATTGCCGCTAACATTTCATCCCTAGTACCACCTTGGATACCTATTCCGGTTAAATTTATTAAAGGAGACACTACCTCTATTTCCGGGTATTTACAGGCTCCTAAAACTCCAGCAACATGATGAGTAGAAATGCCGATAGTTCTTACTATACCTTTAGCCTTCGCTTCAAATAAAACTTCTAAAGCAGGCCAATGACCTTTTATTGTGTATTCTGATTCCTGTTCATGTAACATAAAAATTGGAATAACATCTAAATCCATTTCTCGCCTGGCTTTTTCTAAACTTTGAACCA
This sequence comes from Bacillota bacterium, assembly GCA_012521185.1. Taxonomy (GTDB): domain Bacteria; phylum Bacillota; class Limnochordia; order Darwinibacteriales; family DTU012; genus JAAYMV01. The sequence goes on along the minus strand of JAAYMV010000116.1, from coordinate 60,819 downwards.
TTCCCTCTGCTGTGTAAGCATATGATTTAGTAGCAATTACTACTTGTTCTGGCCGGGACCAACCTTTCAATGCTTCTTTAATGTAAGGATAGGTACGATATAATTCTGCTGTGTCGATAAAATTAATTCCAGCTTCTAATGCTTGACGAATTAAGCGGCCGCCTTCTGCAACTGATAAATTCCTTTGCAAAGGACCAATGGTTAAAGCACCAAAGCACATGCGAGAAACCTGTAATCCTGTTGTCCCTAATTCCCGATATTCCACAATCTAACTCCTTTAATAAACTGCAGATTCTACTTGAATATTAAGCCATTTGGCTATACGAGGCAAGCGTTTTCCAGAATAATCAGTAACGGAGATATTAGCAATATTAGGAAACCCTGCTACTACTGCTTGTAAATCTTCTTCATCAGCCCCGGCTAACACTTGGGCTAAATAATTGCTATCGATATTACCCAATGCCTTGGCTTGAACTTCCAGAATAATTTGCCAATCCTGCTCCTTAGTAACCTTTAAGTCAGAAAAAGCAATCGAATCAGCCTGGATCTGGAATCCTTCAGGTACAATCTTCTGTAACGCTTGATTTAAATGTTTACCTAAAATATCCAAATCTACTGTGTAAACTTGCCCCTTACTCATTGCTGAAGCATAAACTTCATTAGTTTCTTGCCCAATGGCAGTTTCTTCTAACCAATCTAAGTCAAACTCCATAGTTTCCTCTAATACAAAACCAGTTCCAATTTGCTGAAATAAAGCATCTAACGCTAGTTTTGGAGCATCCTGCTTAACTAAGTTCTTGACTCGTACTAAATCATCCTCACTTGCAATATGCAAAATGGCATCGTCACCACCATTAGTAGGATCAGGGTTTCTAACATTCAGATCAAAACCCTTAATAGTGGTAATTCTTCCAGCAGCGACATTACCACTACTGCCTAGTTCGACAGCTTCTATTTCAACCTCAGCTTGACCAGCAATTAACCCGATTGGAACATCCATAAAATAATTAGTGGTCAAGGCTGGCACTTCTACATCCTTTACAGTAACAAAAGAAATTCCGCTTCCAGTTTGAACCACCGTTCCCTTAGGAACCGTCACTTTAGTATCATTTTGATTAACTAAAGTGATCACACCTTTAGCCTTAGTAATACCAATCTGCTGTCGGCCAGTTGCAGCTGTTTTTCGAGTCAGCATAATACTAGCTTTTTTTAAGTCAACTCCTGCTAACTGAGAGAATTCAAAAACTAAATCCTCTGACAACTGCAGTACCTGTGGCGTCACCGAAATTGTCGCTTTTGGCATTTGATAGTACAGTAAGCCTAAACTAGCTCCTAGAATCAACAAAATGATTACCAGACGTTCTTTCCATGAACTAGAAGGCGGGTCTTCCCGCCTTTGATGTTCATTTGTTGCTGCTATGGTCATCCTAGTCAAGCACCTCCTAAATTGGAACTGCTAGCTTACATTTGGAGATAATAGGAAATCAATTCTTCTAAAATTTCATCCCGCTCTAACTGAGAAATTAGCTGCCGGGCGCCTCTATGACTAGTAATGTAAGTAGGATCACCCGACAACAAATAACCGATTATTTGTCCAATAGGATTATAACCTTTTTCTTGCAGAGCGGAATAAACTTCAGTTAGAACTTCGCTGACCAGAATGTTTCGTTGCCCGGAATTACCCCGAAACACATTGGTTTTATCATATATGCCCACGTTGGAACCCTCCCTTAGTGGTCATAGTCCTAAGGAGACACTTTTAATTGTTCTAACACAAGCTCTTTAGCTTTTGCTAAAGCTTCATCTAACTTTTCTGGCATTCGGCCTCCAGCTTGAGCCATATCTGGACGACCGCCACCACCGCCTCCACAAAGTTTTGCAGCTTCTTTAATTACATTACCAACATGTACATTAGTATTTTTCGAAGCCATTCCTAGTAATGAGACTTTCTCACTGGTTTTAGCACCTAAAAATACTACGGCAGGGTTTAACTTGTCACGTAAGCGATCACCTAGTTCGCGTAATTCTTCATGGTCAGTAATATCAACTTCAGTTACTAATAGATTTAGATTTGCAACTTGTTCAGCATTCTTGACTAATTCTTCAACTAAATCTCCGGCTAAAGCTTTTTTCAATTGATTTAACTCTTGCTCTAACTGTTTTTGTTGTTCTAAAAGACGATTTAACTGGTCAACAACATTTTCTGGTTTAGTATTTAAGTTGCCAGCAATTTCCATTAAGATTTTTTCTCGTTCATCCATGTATTTAAGGGCTTGCTTACCAGCAACAGCTTCAATTCGGCGAACTCCAGCTGCTACACTACCTTCAGAGATAATTCTAAATAAACCGATTTCGCCTGTGGAACTTACATGGGTTCCACCACAAAGCTCTTTAGACTCTCCCATAGTAATTACCCGCACTTCATTTGCGTACTTTTCACCAAATAAAGCCATTGCTCCAGCTGCTTTCGCTTCTTCCATGGACATATTTTCAACCTGTACTGAATTATTTGCCATAATCATCTCATTAACTTTTTGTTCAACTAAGGCCAACTGTTCTTTTGTAACAGCTTCAAAGTGAGTAAAGTCAAAGCGGAGACGATTTACATCTACTGAAGAACCTGATTGATAAACATGGTCTCCTAAAACATCTCTTAAAGCCTTGTGCAACAAATGGGTTGCACTATGATGACGAGCAATGTCCATTCGTTCATGGCTGGATACTGTTGCTAAAACTTCTTCTCCCACTTTTATGTTACCAGAGATTAAAACGCCTTGATGTATTACAATACTTTCCACTGGTTGACGAACATCTTTTACTTGGAACTGCCCAACTTTAGCTGTAATAGTTCCAGTATCCGCTACCTGTCCACCAGCTTCAGCATAAAATGGAGTCTTCTCTAAAATCACAATACCTTGTTCACCAGCTGTTAACTGATCAACAAATTGGTCATCTTTAATTAAAGCTAACACTTTTGATGAGTATTCCAAATGCTGGTAACCAACAAACTCAGTATTTACTTTACCCAATAATTGCTTATATAACTCCCCATGTTTATTAGTATAGTCTGCAGCAGTTCTGGCAGCTCTAGCTTTTCTTCGTTGTTCTTCCATTGCTGCAGTTACTCCGGCTTCGTCAATTTCTAAGCCATGTTCAGCGGCTATTTCTTTCGTTAATTCTAAAGGAAAGCCGTAAGTATCATAAAGCCGGAATACATCTTCACCAGAAATAAGAGCTTTCTCTTCAGCTTTTAACTGATCAATAATTTCTTGTAATAGATTAATTCCTTGATCAAGTGTTTCATGAAAGCGGTTTTCTTCTAAGCTGACTACTTTATGAATATAATCTCGTCTTTCTTCAAGCTCAGGATAACCTTGTTTCATTTGCTCAATTACTACATCAACCACTTCTAATAAAAATTGACCTTCTATGCCTAATAGGCGCCCATGACGAGCAGCTCGACGTAGTAAGCGGCGTAAAACATATCCACGACCCTCATTGCTTGGCAATACACCATCATGAACTAAAAATGTTAATCCGCGAGCATGGTCAGTAATCACTCGTAAAGAAACATCTTTTTCTGGATCTGCGCCATAACTAGTTCCTGCTAATTCAGCAATTTTATCGATAATTGGTCGAACAATATCAACTTCAAAAATGCTTTTGACACCTTGAATTAAGGCAGCAATTCGCTCCATACCCATTCCAGTATCGATACTTTTTGAAGCTAATGGTTCAAATTTACCTGGTTCAACCTGTAAATATTGGATAAAGACTAAGTTCCAAAATTCTAAGAAACGATCACAATCGCATCCAGGCTTACAATTCGGATCATCACATCCGTGTTCTGCACCCCGATCAAAGTGGATTTCAGAACAAGGTCCTCCTGGATAACCTACTCCAATTTCCCAGAAATTATGCTCTTTACCTAAACGAACCATCTTATCAGGTGAAACACCGATTTTCTTGGTCCAGATTTCATAAGCTTCATCATCGTCATGGTAAACACTAACCCAAAGTCTATCCACTGGCAGTTCTAGGTGTTCGGTAATAAACTCCCAAGCCCAGGTAATAGCTTCCTCCTTAAAATAGTCGCCAAAAGAGAAGTTACCTAACATTTCAAAAAAAGTACCATGCCGATCAGTTTTGCCGACATTATCAATATCAGGTGTCCGTAAGCAACGCTGACATGTGGTTACTCTTTTATAAGTAGGAACTTCCTGCCCCAGAAAATATGGTTTAAAAGGAACCATTCCAGCACCTGTCAATAACAGGCTAGCATCGCCTTGTGGAACTAATGAGGCACTAGGCAAAATCTGATGTTGTTTCGACTCAAAAAACTTTAAAAACATTGAACGCATTTCATCTACTGTAATATACTTCATAGAACCCGCACTTAGCGGTTTCCCCCCTTTTCCTCTCCACTATTCCTATCTTATCCAATGCTAGAAACCTTGTCAACATAACATTTCCCTTAGTAATTCACTCCGTCAAGTTTCTGCACTAGATACAGAATTAACATCCGCAAAATTGCAGTGATTGGAACAGCAATTAACATTCCCATGATACCCATTACTTCTCCGCCTGCTAAAACAGCAAAAATAACGGCCAAGGGATGCAGGCCTACCCGTTCACCTAAGACTTTAGGCGAAATTATGCTAGCTTCTAACTGATTAACCAAAAAGAACATTAAAAACACCCAAAGTACAGATAAGGGTGATTTCACTAAGGCCAAAGCGGCTGCTGGTATAAATCCAATAGCAGGACCAAAGTAAGGAATAATATCAAATAATCCAGCCAAAAAGCCAATGAAAAAGGCATAACGGATCCCAAGTAAAGTCAAACCAATTGCTACTAACAAACCAACAATTGCTGACATTACCAATTGACCACGGACATAGCCATTTAAAATTTGATTAATCTCCGCTACTAGGTAATTCACATCCTTACGATAACGCAAAGGTATGTATAGAAGAATTCTAGGCTTAAGTGCATTAAAATCACGTAACATATAAAAGGCTAAAAACGGTGCTATAATAATACTAATGATTTGCGAAACTAGGGTTACTAGCAAATCTGCTATACGCGAGGCAATTCCTTCTAATAGCCTTTGGATTCGATTTACTACTAAATCAAATGCCTCTTGCAAACTGTCTGGTACCTGAACAGACTGCAATCCACGTAATACACCTTGACCCATATCCTCAAGCCGTTCTGTTTGTTTAGGTAAAACTTGTAAAATTTCTTCTACATCATTGGCTAAATGAGGAATTAAGAAGTAAATTGCTATCCCTACAATGATTCCAATAATAAAATAGACTAAGATAATGGAAACGCTACGGGGAACACCCCTTGCTTCAAATTTGGCTACAATTGGATAAGCAAGATAGGCAATGACTAAGGCGAAAAAAAATGGCGTCAGAATAATCTTAACCCGATATAAAAATATGACTGCAGCAAGTATTATCAATAAATAAATCCAATTTTTGTTCTTCATAGGAATAGTATGAACCAACTAATAAATTTTATTAAAATAAATAGGGTTGGTACGCCAACCCTATTGTCGTAATACTTCCATTCCTTCTTGAAATGCTGCTCGACCAGCTTCACCTAATTTATACATGCCTCGTCTGGCATTAGCCATCAGTCGTTTTCCATTGGTTCGAAGCATCATTCTATTATTGGAACCATTAATCATATTCATTATCCACATACCAGCAGCAGCACCGACAATTCCGGCAATAAACATACTTCTGGAACCTCGTCCCATAAAATCACCCCTTTGCTACTAGTATGTGCTTTTTTAATCACAAATCTTAAAGGGAATTTTTAACTTACTTGCTGCTGCCTGGCCCGATAATCAGCTATGGCTTTTTTTAAGGCATCAGCTGCTAAGTTAGAACAATGCAATTTTAATGGTGGTAAGCCATCTAAAGCATCTACTACATGCTGATTAGAAATTTCCTCAGCTTCTTCAATTGTTTTACCAATTACTAATTCGGTTAAAACACTGGAAGTAGCAATAGCTGCTCCGCAGCCAAAGGTCTTAAACTTACAATCGACAATTCGGTTGTTTTCTACTTTAATCCATAATTTCATAATGTCGCCGCAGCGTGCATTACCTTCTTCACCAACTCCATCTGCGTTTTCAATCTCACCTACATTGCGGGGATTTTGAAAATGATCCATCACCTTATCGGAATACATTATAAACAACTCCTTCATTAAAATTAACCATTATATAGCGGAGACATTTCCCTTAAGCGCTGTACAATTGGTGGTAATTGTTCTAATACATAATCTATCTCTGCCTCAGTGGTGTCTTTACCTAAAGTAAGTCTTAATGAGCCGTGAGCAATTTCATGAGATAAGCCCATAGCTAACAGCACGTGTGATGGTTCTAATGATCCGGACGTGCAGGCTGAACCACTAGAAGCAGCAATACCTTTCATGTCTAAATTAAGCAGTAAAGATTCACCTTCGATAAACTCAAAACAGACATTTACATTATTAGGCAAACGTTTCTCGCGACAGCCATTGAGTCGCACATGAGGTATGGTCATAATTCCATCAATTAATTTATTGCGTAATTTCTCTATTCTAGGATTAATCTGTTCACGTTCTGCTTCGGCAAACTCCAACGCTTTGGCTAGCCCTACACAGAGGGCGACATTTTCGGTACCAGCTCGCCGATTTCGCTCCTGACCGCCACCGTGAATCAATGGATCTAAACGGATACCGCTCCGTACATACAGAGCGCCTACACCTTTAGGGCCATAAAACTTGTGTGCTGATAAAGATAACATATCAACATTTAACTCATTCACATTAACTGGTAAGGAACCAACAGACTGAACCGCATCAGTATGCATCGCAATGCCGTGTTCCCTAGCAATCTTACCAATTTCTGCAATTGGTTGAATAGTACCTACTTCATTATTGGCATGCATAATGGAAACTAAAATAGTATCTTCTTTAATCGCTGACTGAAAGTCTTCTACTCTAACTAAACCTAACTCGTTCACTGGTAGATAAGTAACTTCAAAGCCTTGTTTTTCTAGCCACTTCATTGAATCTAAAACAGCCTGATGCTCAATACTCGAAGTAATAATATGATTGCCTTTGGCCCGATTCTTTAAGGCATAGCCTTTTATTGCCAAGTTATCTGATTCGGAACCACTGCCGGTAAAAATGATTTCATTAAACTCTGCACCTAGGATCTCTGCTACCGTAGTGCGAGCTTGATCAAGAGCTTTACGCGCTTCACGTCCTAAACGATAAACACTTGAAGCATTACCAAACCCATTGGTAAAGTAGGGTATCATGCAGTTTAAAACGTCGGGACGTACAGGTGTAGTAGCCGCATGATCTAAATAAACTTGCTCCACAAAAACCATCCCCTATTTCATCTAAATTAGTTAGATATGATACATAAATGAGTCATCTTTCGCTTTTAAGCGCAATGTTTCTTCGCATAAACAAGCAAGGGTCGTATTATCTAAAACTTTCTCCATACTAGCTTGTAACTTTTGCCATAAAACACGTGTAGCACACCGCTCCACTTTCACACAAGAGTCATGATCTTCCTCAACACACTCCATTGGTGCTATCGGTCCCTCTAGGGTTCGAATAATATCACCGATTCTGATTTCACTTGGTTCTTTAGCAAGTAAATATCCTCCTTGTGCACCGCGAACGCTAGTTACTAGACCGGCTTTTCGTAAGGAAGCAATTAACTGTTCCAAATAATGTTCCGATATATCTTGCCTTTCGGCAATTGTTTTCAAGGAAATAGGCCCCTGGCCATGATGTAATGCTAAATCTAGCATTGCCCTAACTCCGTACTCTCCTCTGGTTGAGATTCGCATTCTGACCCTCCTATCAATCCCGAGTAAGTACCTAGGAATTCTTTAGGTTAATCTTATCACAGCTACAATTGGCTGTCAACGAATTTGTTTCCTAAAGTAATCCATTCGTTCCTTAATGTGTTTTTCTCGCCCTTGCTCCGTTGGCTGATAAAATATCTGATCTTTGACGTTATTTGGCATATATTGTTGCTTTACATAATGATATGGATAGTCGTGAGGATATAAGTAGCCATCTCCATGACCTAATTCTTTGGCTCCACTATAATGACTGTCTCGTAGATGCTTAGGTACTGGCTCAGCTTGAGTTTGTTCGACAGTAGCCATCGCTTGATCTATGGCTTTCACTACAGAGTTGCTCTTTGGTGCCGTCGCAATGTGAATAATTGCTTGAGCAATAGGAATTCTAGCTTCTGGTAAACCTACCCATTCAAGAGCATTAGCCGCTGCATGAGCTACTAGCATGGCTGTCGGATCCGCCATCCCCACATCTTCTGAAGCATGAACAATTAACCGTCGAACAATAAACCGCGGATCCTCATTAGCATAAAGCATCCGGGCAAACCAATACAATGCTGCATCTGGATCACTACCTCGCATGGACTTAATAAAAGCTGAGGTTACATCATAATGAGAATCACCAGATTTATCATAGTTTATACGTTGGCTTTGGACAGCATCTTCCATCGTTTGCAAATCAATTACTCGAATTCCTTGAGCATTTGGAATTGTGCCCATTACCGCAAACTCTAAGCTGTTTAACAATACTCGCGCATCACCATTGGAAGTTTCAATTAAATGTTCTAAAGCTTGCTCACTAATCTGGTGAGGATAGTCCAGCAACCCGTTTTCGTGATTCATGGCTCGCAGGGCAATTTGCCGCAATTCATCTTTAGTTAACGGCTGCAGTTGAAAGATACTAGAACGGCTTAATAAAGCCCCATTAACTTCAAAATAGGGATTTTCTGTGGTTGCAGCAATTAATTTAATATCCCCGTCTTCCATTGCTGGCAGTAGCACATCTTGTTGTCCTTTATTTAACCTTTGAATCTCGTCAATAAACAAAATGGTACTTTTTTGTTGAAATTTTAGTCGATCTTGCGCCTTACTAATAATATTTTTTAGTTCGGCCACTCCAGTTGTGGTAGCACTAACCTTTAAAAAGTAAGCATTAGTAGTTTGAGAAATAACATGGGCAAGGGTAGTTTTACCTGTACCTGGCGGACCATATAAAATCAAGGAACCGATTTGATCATTTTCAATAGCCTGCCGTAACAATTTCCCTTTACCTAAAATATGCTGCTGACCAACATAGTCATCTAGATTAGTCGGTCGCATCCGGACTGCTAAAGGTTGTCCCTTCGAGTCTCGACCAACACTAAATAGGTCCACTTAGATCACCCCTCAATACCTAAAATTGAGCGAATAACTACACTAGCCATAATAAAACCAGCTACTGGCGGTACCACTGAACTCGAACCCGGGGTTCGGCTGTTCTGACCCTGGTTATGCCGAATCGGCCGTTCAGTAGAATAGACAACTTGAATACCTTGATTGATTCCTCTTTTTCGTAATTCAGTGCGTACTACTCTAGCTAAAGGACAGATATGAGTTTGTGAAATATCCACCACTTGTAATTTTGTCGGATCTAACTTATTCCCAGCACCCATTGCTGAAATAATAGGGATCCGTTGCTGATAACAACTTTCAATTAAATGTAGTTTGGAAGTTACCATATCAATGGCATCAATCACATAGTCATAACTCGTAGATAGTAACTGACTAGAATTCTCCGCTGTATATTTCGTATTATAACAGATTGTCTGGCAATCTGGATTAATCTCTTTCACACGCTCTTCCATTACTTCTGTTTTGGGTCGACCTATAGTGGATTCTAGGGCAATAATCTGACGATTGATGTTCGTTACACAAACTGTGTCAAAATCTACTAATACAAGGTTACCAACCCCAGCTCGTGCTAATGCTTCCACTGCACCGCCACCTACTCCGCCAAGACCGAAGACAGCAACTGTACTATTGGCTAGGCGCTGAAAACCTTCTTTGCCAACTATTAGTTCTAAACGGCTATATCTATGTAACATGGTTATAATCACCTCGAACACAAAAAAGCCTCCCGTAAAGGGAGACTTTCTTTTTTAAGTTCCCCACCATGTCGTTTGGCTGACTAGCATGAACCTGCTCTCGGCAGGTGGGTATTCTCCTAATAGCTTCTGACTTCCCATTTCATTTACTGGGCCTGCCATCCACTACTAGAGACCGAATTCCCTTTGTTATGGTGTTGGCTCATAACAAAGCCAGCTTCATCCCGAACACAGCAGGGTTTTGGTTCATTCATAGTTTAACATATAAACACGTTCCTTGCAACTAATTGGCCTTACCAATTTTCTCCCCTAGCCTAGCTTTTGACTTGAATATATAGCTCTGCTAGCTGTTTCTTACTGATTTCTCCAGGCGCACCCATCATTAAATCGCTAGCACTGGCATTTTTTGGAAATGCAATTACGTCACGAATTGACTTTTGTCCTGCCAATAGCATAACTAAACGGTCTAAACCGAAAGCAATTCCACCATGAGGCGGTGCTCCATATTCGAAGGCTTCTAAGAAGAAACCAAATTGCTGCTGAGCCTCTTCCATGGTAAAACCTAATGCTTTAAACATTTTCTCTTGCAGATCTCGTTGATAAATTCGAATGCTTCCGCCGCCTAATTCTACCCCGTTTAGTACTAAGTCATAGGCTTTAGCCCGTACTTTACCAGGAGCAGTCGCCAAAAGCTCTATATCCTCGTCAAATGGTGCTGTAAATGGATGGTGAGCAGCCACATAACGCTGTTCATCCTCATCATAAACTAGTAGAGGCCAATCAGTGATCCATAAGAAATTGAATTGGTCTTCATCAATTAGATCCAGTTTATTACCAAGGAATAAACGTAATCGGCCTAACACTTCGCAAGCAACCACTTCTTGATCAGCAACTAATAATAGTAAATCGCCAGGTTTAGCCTGTAACTTTTCCATAATGCTATTAATTTCTGCTTCTGAGAGAAACTTAGCCACAGGAGATTTAACTGTATCTGCAATATTAAACCAGACTAAACCTTTAGCACCATAATCCATGGCTAATTCAACCAGTTGATCGATCTCTCGTCGGGAAAATGATTCACCGCAACCTTGGGCATTGATTCCTTTAATTACTCCACCGTTTTTAACAGTATCAGCAAACACTTTAAAGCCGCTGTTGGCTAAATCCGCAGTTACATCCTGTAATTCTAAACCAAAGCGAGTATCTGGTCGGTCTGTACCAAATCGAGCCATAGCCTCAGCATAGGTCATTCTAGGCAAAGGAGTAGGAACCGTTTTGCCAGTAACCATTGTGAAAACTTCTAAAATCATAGTTTCCATTAACTGCATTATATCATCAGGCTCAACGAATGACATTTCTACATCGATTTGAGTGAATTCCGGCTGACGATCTGCTCTTAAATCTTCATCGCGAAAACAACGAGCAATTTGGTAATAACGCTCGAAACCTGCAATCATCAACAATTGCTTAAACAATTGCGGTGATTGTGGTAATGCATAGAATTCACCTGGATGCACACGACTGGGCACTACATAATCTCGTGCACCTTCTGGTGTTGATTTGGTCAATATTGGTGTTTCTATTTCTAAAAAACCATGTTTTTCAAAGAAGTTTCTAATATGATGAATAATCTTATGACGCAAAATAATTCCCTTCTGTAACTCTTGCCGACGTAAGTCTAAGTAACGATAACGTAAACGAAGACTCTCGTCCACATCTACGTGACGTTCAATGGGAAATGGCGGTGTTTTTGCCTCAGAAAGTATTTCAAAAGAATCAACATATACTTCAATTTCACCAGTTGCCATATTTGGATTTTGTTGACCTTCTGGGCGGGCTAACACCTTACCAGCTACAGAAAGAACAAATTCGCTACGCAAGCGTTCTGCTTTGGCAAAGGTTTCTGTATCTAAAATTTCAGGACTAAACACTATTTGCACTATGCCTGACCGATCTCTTAAATCTACAAAGATTACGCCCCCATGGTCGCGCCGACGATTGACCCATCCGTTTAGAACCACTCGTTGTTCTTTATATGATAAATCTAATTGGCCACAGTTATGTGTTCTCTTCCAGCTCATCCTTACTGCCCCTCTCTCTCATTTAACAGTCTGACCTGAATGTTATCTAACTCTACCTCTTCCTCTTCTCCAGAAGCGAGCCAACGTAATTTAACTTTATTATCAGCTAATTCATCTTCACCAATTATAAGCACCCAGTTGCAATTAAAGCGGTTAGCAGATTTCATCTGAGCCTTTAGACTACGATCTAAATAATCCATTTCCACCCAAAGACCCTGCTTACGCAAATCATTAACAACTTTAATGGCAACCGGCTTAGTAACACCGCCAAAATGAGCCACAAAGCCATCGGGTTTTCGTGGAGTAAAAATCTGACTCTCTTGGTTTTCTAAGGCTAACATTAAACGGTCTAAACCTACAGCAAAACCAACTGCTGGAGCTGGATTACCGCCACACTCTTCCACCAAACCATCATAACGTCCCCCACCACCGATAGCATTTTGCGCACCAAGGGATGCTACTGTAATCTCGAATACAGTACGTGTATAATAGTCAAAACCGCGAACTAATTTTGGGTTAATAATGTAGTCAATTTCTAGCAAATCTAGATATTGTCGGACTTGAGCAAAGTGTTCGCTGCATTCCGGACATAAAGAATCTAATACCAATGGAATATCGTCTATAAGTTCTTGACACTTAGGCGATTTACAATCTAATACACGCAGTGGATTCCGTTCAATTCTTCCTTGACAATTACTACAAAACTGATCCAGTTTTTCTGAAAACATTTTCCGTAAAGTATCCCGATAAGTTGGGCGACAAGTTGGACATCCAATACTGTTAATATGTACTTGGAAGCCTGACAAGCCACAAGACTTGTAAAACTCTATTGGTAAAACAATCATTTCTACATCTAATGCTGGATCTGCACTGCCAATTGCTTCAACACCAAATTGATAGAATTGCCGGTATCGTCCTGCTTGTGGTTTTTCATAACGGAACATTGGACCGAAATAGTAAAGTTTTGCAGGCAAAGGTTGGGCATAAAGCTTATTTTCTAAGAAAGCTCGCACTACCGGTGCGGTTCCTTCTGGTCTTAAAGTGATACTACGATCTCCCCGATCTTGAAAAGTATACATCTCTTTCTCAACAATATCGGTAGTTTCACCAATACCCCGCTCAAATAGTTCTGTATGTTCAAAAATTGGTGTACGGATTTCTTGGTATCCAAAATTATGACAAATATCTCTGATTTTCTGTTCTACAAACTGCCAGTGTTCACTAGCACCTGGTAAAATATCATTTGTGCCTCGTGGCCGTCTAACGTTCACAAAATACCCTCCTAGAGTAAAACTGATTAACCTATAACAAGCGAGTGGTGAAAATTCACCACTCGCAAATTATAACTCTATAATCATTTTCAAGCAACTAATTGCTTTTACTCCTGTTCAACCTCTGTATCCGCACTCTCTAATTGTTCGTACATACTATACAATTCTTCTAAACGATTTTCCACAATCTTAATTGCTTCTTCATCACCTAAATCATTTAAGAAGGATAGAACTAAGAATTGTGCTGATAAATCATAAGCCATTAGTTCAGAGGTTTTCAAGTAAGCATCAACAGCTGCATCAATCCGGTCTAACTCTTCATAAGCTAACCCTAAACGGAAATATAAATCACCATCTGTAGTAATCTTATTTACTGCTAATTCAAAATTGGCAGCTGCTTGCTCATAGTCACCAAGTTCAGCATAAACATCACCTAATGATGCGTAAATATAACCGTCTTCTGAGCCTGACTCAATAGCTTTGTTATAAAACTCTATCGCTTTTTCTAAATCTCCATTAAGTCGATGACCAAATGCAGTTATTTGATGGTCATGAATGACTAAATCTGCATTAGCCCGCTGTTCTTCCAACCATGGTTGGAACAGCTTGTCTTGTTCTTGGCTAGCAAGATAATCTCTAATATGCTCTTTAATCTCTTCGAATTCTTCACCTTCTGCTACATATTTATCAGTAACCTTGATAATATGATAGCCATATTCAGTTCTTACTAAGTCACTAATTTCGCCAACTTCTAAATTGAAGGCGGTGTTTTCAAATTGTGGAACCATTACGCCACGGCCAAAATAGCCAAGTTGACCACCATTAGCGGCATTGGAGTCATCACTATATTGTTTAGCTGCTTCAGCAAAATCCATTTCGGCCAATTGGGCTAAAACAAACTCGCCGCGCTCTCTAGCTTTTGCCCAAGCTTCTTCATTGTCAGATTCTACTCTGATTAAGATATGGCTTGCTTCAACTTGTTCATAAAAATCTTTGATTTGTTGCTCAGTAATATCGACTGGCCCTGCAATTTCTGCACGCAATTTATCTTTTTTAAGTTGTTCTTCAATAATAATACGAAGTGCAGCATCTGTATAGCCTAGTTGTTCTAGAATATCTTCAGAATAAATTTCCTTTAATTTGCTAAGCTCTTCATCAATTTCCTTTTTAGCAACAGTGATTTTTCGCTTTTCAATTTCCTGTTTTTGTAAAGCTTCAGAAACTAAATGTTCAAAAGTGCCATATTTTACGCTTTCAATAATTTGATTATTAAGTCTACCATATTCCATTTGGGCACTTTGTAATTGATTATAGTATAATTGCTGAAATTCCATTCCAGAAATTGGCTGTCCATTAACAGTACCAATCGCTGCAACGGTTTGGTCATTTCTACCAAATAAATATGCGCCTCCCGTAAAGAGAGTACCACCGACAAAAGCAATTACAAGTATGATTACTAGGGGTTTAACTGCTTTGCGAAAATTTCTTGTCACCCAAACCATTCCCTTCCAATGTCTTAAGAATGCATAAGCTAATTGTACTGTATAGCACGAGTTATGTCAAACCACTAAGTACTGTCTAATCAGACATTTTTTAGCAGCAATAATCTCTTCAATTTGCTGACTGTAAGTCGCTGGACATTTAGGATTTGCATGTCTGAGCAAGGATAAATCAGCCTTGACAAACTTGGAGATTGCGCCACCACCTAAACTAACAATACTTTGCCTTTCTTCCATCATTTGAATATTATAAACAGATTCTGTACCAGGCTTTGCATAACCAATGTTTTCTAAATCACTAAAGATCTTTCTTTGGCGGTATAAATAATAAGGTTCTAACCCTAAACTTCGAACATAGTCCTGCGTCAATTGGCTCATCGATTCACCTAACGCTTGTTCCTGATACAATTGCTCTAGAGTGGACTTCCGCCATTCTGCTGCTCTTTTCATTGCTAAACTGTGCACTGTAATATTATCGGGTTCTAGCTTCCCTACTTCTGTTAGCGTATGCTCTAAATCGGACAGAGTTTCACCAGGCAAGCCAATTATTAAATCCGCGTTAATTGTCGTAATTCCTGCTGTCTTAGCATACTCAAAGGCTTGCCGTACCTGAGCAGATGTATGATCTCGTCCAATTCTAACAAGTGTTTGATCATTCATAGTTTGTGGATTAATACTAATCCGGTGTACGCCAGCTTGTTGCAAAATCTGACAAGTTTCTAAATCTAATGTTTCTGGTCTACCTGCCTCCACTGTAAACTCGCGGCTCTGACTCACAGCAAAATACTTATTAAGTAACGCTAATAACTTAATTAAGCGATTTCCCCGAATGATAGTAGGTGTGCCCCCGCCCACATATACCGATTCAATCATAATTCCCAATTCTTGTAACAAACAACCAATTTCTTCTATTTCATGATAAAGTGCGTTTATAAATCCATCTACTAAATGGCCATGACTAGCCAAAGGATAAGCAGCAAAAGAACAATATTTACAGCGAGTCGGACAAAATGGCACTCCAATATATATACCAATCGGATTATGAACCTGTTCATGGAAGTACAGTCGCTGTTTACTAACAACTTCTAGTAGTAAACCTTGTCGACTAGATTCTAATCCATAAACCTCACTTAGCAAATATTTTATTTTTTCTAGTGAAAAGCCTCGATCAAAAAAACTATGAATCAGTTTTGTGGGACGAACTCCAACTAAGATTCCCCATGGACTAGGCTTTAGTTGGTATTCTTGAGTTAAAACTTGTATTAGGCCCAAACGGATTCGTTCTTTTCTTCGTCTTTTCCAGTCAGCGACAGTATATCCAGAATCGCTAATTTCTTGATCAAATATTTCCCAACGAACAGTACTATCTGCTAAAATAACCTCAGTCCTAATTCCCTCTTTACTTACCTGGGAATGAATAGTAATATTCCTTCCCCCGCTAAACTGAGCATTGGGAAATAATGTTAAAATGGTACTTTCAACAGTCTTATAAAACTCAGGATCAGTTTGAATATTAAAGCTCAAGGGCTCCAATCTTTGAGCTTGCAGCATTGAAAAATCTCCTAACGCATAAACATGTTGTACTTAATTTCATCACCAATGGTGGTGCTTTCTCCATGACCAGGGTACACAATCGTTTCTGGTGGGAGCTGTTTAAGCTTCAAAATACTTTCTCGTAAGACTCTACTATCTCCACCTGGAAAATCACTGCGACCTACAGAATGTTTGAACAAAGTATCGCCACTAATTAAAAAGCTAGGTCCAAGTAAGCAAATTCCGCCAGGAGTATGTCCTGGTGTGTGAATAACCTTTAGTTCTTCACCACCTACATGGATAACAGTTTGATCGTCAAGAACCTGATCTGCTGGAGGACCAATAATGTCATTACTTACAAAAGGTGATAAATTCAAATCAGGATTTGTTAGGTATTCTGCATCGTCTCGATGGATTAATATTGGTGCGCCTGTTTTATCTTTTAGCCAGGCATTACCTGCTATGTGATCCACATGCCCATGAGTATTAATCACAGCGATTAACTTAAGTTGTTCTTCTTTTAAAACCTCTAAAATTTCTTCGCCAATACCTGCCGGATCTACTATAATAGCCTGATCTTGATGACTAATTAAATAACAGTTGGCATCCAACAAATCTGTAACAAAGACCCTAACCTTCATTTTATCCTTCCTTCCCTGGTGACTCCAGTAGGATAGTTACTGGGCCGTCATTAATTAAAGAGACTTCCATGGAAGCTTGAAAAATTCCAGTTTCCACTGGAACTACTTCCCCTAACAAGGCCACAAATTTCTCATATAATTCCTGTGCTTTGTCTGGAGGGGCGGCAGCTGTAAAATTAGGTCGACGTCCCTTCCGACAATCAGCATACAGAGTAAACTGAGAAACTACTAATGCTTGGCCGGCAACATCCTGAATTGATAAATTCATTTTACCGAATTCATCAGGAAAGACTCGTAGATTAGAAATTTTGTCAACTAAATAGCGACAATCTGTTTCGGTATCCTCAGCCGAGACTCCTAATAAAATTAAAAAACCACGTTCAATTTTACCAACAACTTGATTATCAACTGTAACAGAGGCTTCTTTTACTAATTGCAAAACTGCTTTCAACTGCTATCTCCACCTTTATGTTGGATGTGCCCGTCGAACAGTCAGCACTCCTTCTACCTGCCGAATCCGATTAATTATAGCATTCATGTGTTCAACATCTTTAATGTCCAATACTAGGTTTATAATTGCATCATTTCCTTTACCTGTACGCGCATTCACTGCTTCAATATTGGTCTTTCCTTCAGAGATGGTACTCATAATCGATGTTAACAAGTTAACTCTGTCAATAGCTCGTACTTCGATTTCTACAGGATAAGAATCTGTTTCATCTGTATTCCAAAATACTTCGATTTGTCGTTCTTTGTCATCTGCTATTTCTTTAATGTTTGGGCAATCAACCCGATGGATTGATACTCCACGTCCACGGGTGACATAACCAATAATCTTATCTCCAGGAACTGGAGAACAACACTTAGAAAAGCGTACTAATAAATTATCTACACCTTTAATCGAAATACCTTTTGCTTCCCGCCGTTTTGGTTTTCCTGTTTTGCTAATCTGTTTTTCCCGTTTTCGTTCTTCCAACTGTTTACCAGCCAGTTTCTGCACTACTTGTTGAGCAGTAATTTTTCCATAACCAATACTAGCCAACAAATCTTCTGGCGTACCTAAACCATAACGCTTAGCTGTTTCTTCTAACTTTTCGGGTTCTAAATATTCCTTCGGTTCTAAGTTAAATTTCCGCAGCTCTTTTTCTAATAAGTCTTTACCTTTAGCATAGTTTTCTTCTCTAAGCTCTTCTTTCAAATAGGCGCGAATCTTGCTTCGCGCTTTCGAAGTTTTAACGAAATTTAACCAGTCCTGGGTTGGGTTAGCTGTTTTGCTAGTAATGATTTCGACAAATTCTCCATTTTTCAACTGATAATCTAAAGGCTCAATTCTGCCATTAACTTTAGCTCCCGCACACCTTAAGCCAATATCAGTATGAACATCAAAAGCAAAATCAACTGGTGTAGCACCGCTTGGCAAGGACTTCACATCGCCTTTAGGCGTAAACACGAATACCTCATCTTCAAATAAATCAATTTTTAAGGTTTCCATGAACTCTTGGGGATCTTTCATTTCTTGCAGCCATTCGACCGCTTCCCTTAACCATTGTACTTTATCATCATAGGACTGCCTCTTGTTGTAACCTTCTTTATACATCCAATGAGCGGCAACACCCTTTTCAGCAATCCGGTGCATTTCCCAAGTCCGAATCTGAATCTCGTAATGCTCACCTTCTGGTCCAATAATGGTTGTATGCAAAGATTGGTACATATTAGACTTAGGCATTGCAATATAGTCTTTAAAACGACCAGGAATGGGTTTCCACAAAGTGTGAATTGCCCCCAAAACTGCATAACAATCCTTTACAGATTCGACAATCACTCTTAAAGCCAATAAGTCATAAATTTCCTCAATGCTTTTATTTTGACGCTGCATTTTTTGGAAAATACTATATAAATGCTTGGGACGACCTTGGATTTCGGCAGGAATATTTAGCTCGTCTAGTTTATCTTGAATAATTTTCATTACTAAGGCTAGATCGCCTTCACGTTCTTGGCGTTTGCGCGAAATCATTTTCACCAACGAATAATAATCATTAGGGTAAAGATAACGAAATGCCAAATCTTCCATTTCCCATTTAATGGTCCAAATACCTAAACGGTGAGCTAGCGGAGCATAAATCTCTAATGTTTCTTGTGCTGTTTGCACTTGCTTTTCCTTAGGCACATGTCGAAGTGTACGCATATTATGCAAGCGATCTGCTAATTTTATCAAAATCACACGGATATCTTTAGCCATAGCAAAAATCATTTTTCGTAAATTCTCCGCCTGTCGTTCAAAACGTGTCTTGTATGGCAATTTATCCAATTTTGTGACACCATCGACCAACATTAAGATTTGCTCACCAAACTCTTCTTTTAACTGCTCATGAGTGACTTCTGTATCTTCAATTACATCATGCAGTAAACCAGCAGCAATGGTATCAACGTCAAGCTCTAGCTCAGCTAAAATAAGAGCTACATGAAAAGGATGGTTGAAAAAAGGTTCACCAGAATCACGCAGCTGCCCTTGATGAGCATTCTCGGAAAACTCATATGCTTTTTTTACCAGATCAACATTCGCATCTGGATAATAAGACTGGATCTGCTCAATTAAGGACTGCAAAGACATCATGTTAACCTCATTTCTACCTATTCTTCATACTTAACCAATGCCAACACATCATAATCGCTTAATCGTTGACGACCGTTTAAATAAGCCAATTCAATCAAAAATGTGAATCCAACAATATTAGCGCCAAGTTTTTCTAATAATTCCGCAGTAGCGCTAATGGTTCCTCCTGTAGCCAATAAGTCATCTACAATCACTACATTCATTCCAGGGGAAATTGCATCCTTATGAATTTCTAAAGCATCTGTGCCATATTCCAGCTCATATTCTACCTTTAAAACTTCTCCAGGCAATTTACCAGGTTTACGCACTAAGCAAAATCCTACACCTAATTCGTACGCTAAAGGCGCTCCTAGAATAAATCCGCGAGATTCTACTCCAACAACTAAATCCACTTGTTTATCAGCGCAAAACTCCGCCATTTTTTGAACTGAATAGCGGAATGCTTCTGGATCCCTAATTAAAGTAGTAATATCCTTAAAGCTAATGCCGGGTTTGGGAAAATCTTCTATAATCCGTATCTTTTCCATTAAGTTCATTAAAAAATCCCCTTTCCAAACAATGCTGCGAGTAAGTAAAGTATTGTTCGCATCTTTTCATACCTTCATTATATAAGACAGAAGAATACAAGTCTAGCTTTTCCGCTGGTTTCGGTTGTAGCTTAATCCCAGCTTCAAAGCGTTCGATTAAATTTAACTCTGCAAAAACACCTAATGCAAATTCTAAACCTGTTTCCATGCTTAGCTGATTAGCAATATGAGTCAACTGTTCGTCAAAGATGGTTGCTTGCTGTAATTTAATAATTTCCAGATAAAATCGAGCTAATAAATTTCGATCTGGATACAATCGCCTAATTTGCGACTGATACCAATTTACATCTGATTTATTATATAAAGCGATCAACTTTCCGTTACTATTTATCCTATTAACTAACTGCAATAACAAGTGTTCTGTTATTGGTACATAATAGTATACCATTTGTTGCCACTTCAAGGACCAATCATTAATGCCTGTCGAAACGAGCCAGCGTAACTTCCCATTAGCTAACAACTGTTTTATATCCATCTTTTCCTGTTCTGTTAAATATTCATGGTCAAAGCCAATGAAGTTTGCTCCCTTTGGAATAGTAATCCGTAAACGACGACAAAGCATTAAAGCTTGTTCTGCTGTAGCAACATAAATTAACGCTGATTGTTCAGGATCTAGTTCCTGAAATAAGTAATCCATTTTATCCCAGATATGTCGCCCATCCTGGACAACTAATTCAGATGCTAATGGATTGTCAGGCAACTTTTGTATTTCTAAATCGCTTTTTAGTAAAGTTAGCTCTCGATACTTAGGTGCTAACTGCCAAGGATAACTACGCATGGTTCTACTTACAAAGTCTTCCTCTATTTCTATTGCTTGTAAGTCACGCACTAATAGCTCAACCACGTTAGAATCGCGAAAACCTGGCTGCAGACTAACAGCAAAGTTTAGCTGTTCAAAATGTCCTTGTAAGTCTTGAAACCTATCATACATTCCAAAACCAACAGCCCTTCTTTTTTCGCCTGAGGCATCCCGAATTTGACAGCTTACATGACTGCCATCACCAATAGCCCGTACATCTTGGACAGCACCACTGACTTGGATCAGTGGACTTGGGTTTTTAATCCCAAAAGGCTCTAATAAACTAAACTCTTGTAGTAATTTAGCGTCTAATTGCGGGAGGCTAGCCTGACCATCTAAGTACAACTTAGGAATAAAATCATTTGGATCTAAGCGTTCCTCAACAAGTTTAATCAACCGCTCTCTTAAAAGTGGAATATTTTCGGCTTTAACTTGCAGACCAGCAGCCATTTCATGACCGCCATAGGTTTCTAGTAAATCACTGCAAGCACTTAACCCTTCAAATAAATTAAATTCCGAAATGCTTCGTGCAGAGGCTTTACCAACACCATCTTCCAAAGCAATTACAATGGTTGGCCGATAATACTTTTCCACCAATCGTGAAGCTACAATACCAATTACCCCTGGATGCCAATGCTCATTGGCCACTACAATGGCAGCTTGTTCTTGCCAACCCTTCGCCTCAATCAGCTCTTCCGCTTCTTGGCAAATACGTTGTTCAATGGTTTGTCGTTCTGTATTTTCTGCATCTAAAGTCATAGCTAAACTTTCAGCCTCAATCGAATCATCAGTTAACAGCAACCTTAAACCACGAGCTGGGTCACCAATTCGACCGACTGCATTTAATCGGGGTCCTAAACGATAAGCTAAATCAGAAGCTTGGTAAGGCTCTTTTAACTTACAAACATCAATTAAAGCTTGTACACCAATACAAGACGGACTACTCATTTGCCTTAACCCAAATTTGGTAATAATCCGATTTTCATCCACTAAAGGAACTAAATCTGCTACCGTTCCAAGGGCTACCAAATCTAGATACTCGCTAAAATCCTGTTGATAATGCTCACCTAAGGCCTGAGCTAATTTATAAGCAACACCAACACCAGCTAATTCTGTAAACGGATACTGGCTATCTTTGCGCTTAGGATTAATTACCGCTACTGCTTCAGGTAATTGCTCACCAGGCTCGTGATGGTCAGTGATAATTAGATCTAGACTTAACTCTTTTGCGTAAGCTGCTTCTGCAATAGCAGAAATGCCACAATCAACAGTAATTACTAGTGAACTATAGCTAGCAATTTCCGTTAAAGCCGCCTGGTTAAGACCATAGCCTTCATCAATCCGATGCGGGATATAATAATAAATTTTATCAGGAGCTGCTGCCAAACGTCTTAGGACTTTGACTAATATGGCAGTGCCGGTTTGACCGTCCACATCGTAGTCACCATAAATCGTAATAGATTCATTAGAATTCAAGGCTTGAATAATTCTAGCCACAGCCACTTTCATATCTGGTAAATCCCATGGTGAATATAAATCATTTAAATCTGCATAAAGAAATCTCTTTCCTTCCTCTACTGTTTTAATACCTCGATTCACCAAAATTTTGGCTGTAAGCGGTGAAATATTCAAGGACAGTTGTAGTTCTTCGATCTTTTCATGCTCCGGTAGTAACAACCATTGTTTCTCAATCATTGTGTACCCCCTAACCTTTTAATATTCGGTAACATTTACGTTAAATCCTGCTTCAGATCTACCCTTGATTTTCTGGATTTACAATAGTATGATTAAGAAAAAGCTCACAAAGGGGGGAAAAGGTTGGACATAGTAGATCGCATCTTAATCAGTGAAGACGAAATACAGAAACGTGTTCGTGAGCTAGCAGAAGAAATATCAAAAGATTATGCTGGCAAAGAGGTTTTATTGCTTTGTATTCTTAAAGGTGGACTAATGTTTTTAGCTGATTTAGCTAAACATATTACTGTACCAGTTACAATGGACTTTATAGGAATTTCTAGTTATGGTAATGCAACTACATCCTCAGGTGTTGTCCGCATTGTTAAAGACCTAGAAGATAGTATTGAAGGTAAACACGTTTTAATTGTTGAGGATATTATCGACTCTGGTCTAACACTCAGTTACCTAATTAATAGCTTATCAATTCGAAATCCGGCTAGTATCAAAATTTGCACATTGCTTGATAAGCAGGTTAACCGAGAAGTTGACATTACCGTAGACTATGTTGGCTTTACTGTGCCAAATGAATTTTTAGTAGGTTATGGATTGGATTTCCAGGAATACTACCGAAATATTCCATATATCTTCATTCTCAATCCCAAATATTACACAGATTAAGAATAAAACTCCGATGGCTACATCGGAGTTTTATCATTCTATTTAACTGTTTATAGCTCGTGCATTCCATTCCAACCAAATCTGTCCAGACAAGAATAAAGAAGTAAACGTACCACTTATCAAACCCACTACTAAGGCAAAAGCAAAATCACTAATAGCGGAACCACCAAATAAATAGAGTAAAAATACGGTGACAAACGTTGTTAAGCTGGTATTAATCGTCCGTGGCAGTGTTTCCTCTAAACTAGTATTTACTAATTCAGCCAAACTTTCTTTCTTCCTAGTTTTTAAATGAGAACGAATCCGGTCAAAAACCACGATTGTATTATTAATCGAATAACCGACTACAGTAAGAATAGCGGCAATAAAGGCTGAATTAATTTCTTTCCCGGAAATCGCAAAGACACCAAGTACAACAATTACATCATACATTAAGGCAATAATAGCGGACACTGCGAAACGAAATTCAAAGCGAATCGCAATATAAATCAAAATCCCAATAGAAGCCAAGACCAAAGCAATTAATGATTGTCTAATCAACTCTTTTCCTACTACTGGACCAACCATATCAGTTCTTCTAATTTCCACATCGCCAAAGTTGCTAGCTAGCGCTTGATCTACTTGACCAATTTCAGCATTACTTAGCTCTCGCGTGCGAATTACAAACTCATTAGGATTTTCTAACAGTTGAATTGTAGCATTAGCAATATTTAGTTCGGCCAACTCGCCACTTAAAAGAGAACGAATTTCTTCGACAGTCACATCTTCCGCTACTTGACGTTCTAATAAAGTACCTCCGGTAAAGTCAATCCCATAGTTTAAACCAGGGGTAATAAGAAATATGATGGCTAACACTGCTAATACAATAGCGAAACTAAAGGTTAGATAACGTCTTTCTACAAAATTCATCGAGAGACCCCCCTGATATTGAAATACTTAATCATTTGATCTGGATTTCGATCAACAATCGCATTTAAAATAGAGCGGGTCACTACAATAGCAGTAAACATGCTAACTAGAATCCCAATACTTAATGTGACAGCAAAGCCTCGAACGATACTACTGCCAAAATAGAATAATACCCCAGCACTAATCAAGGTGGTAATGTTCGAATCCAAAATTGTTACAAATGCGCGATTAAAACCTGCTTCAATAGCTGGGCGCAAGCGTTTTCCCCGATTAAGTTCCTCTTTGATTTGTTCGAAAATTAATACGTTTGCGTCAACAGCCATTCCTACTGATAAAATCAAACCAGCAATGCCTGGTAAAGTCAAGGTTGCATTAATCAAATTAAAGATTGCTAGTGTCAAAATCACATAGATACCTAAGGAAATATCAGCAACAAAGCCGGGTAATTTATAATAAAACATCATGTAAAGCACAACAAAAATAATGCCAAATATTCCAGCTTTAATACTCCGGCTAATGGAGTCTTGTCCCAAAGACGGTCCAATATTTCTAATTTCTATAATCTCTAATGGAACTGGCAATGAACCTGACTGTAGTAAAACAGTAATCTCCCGTGCCTCATCGTATGTAGCTAACCCAGTAATTTGCGCTTTTCCACCTGGAATTGGTTCGCGAACTGTAACCCGTTGGATAACTTCATTATCCAACGTAATAGTAACTACTTGTCCAACATATCTAGCAGTTAAAAAAGCAAAAAGTTCTGCTCCTTCTTGATTAAACTCTAAATTAACCGCAGGACGACCAAACTGATCTTGCCCAATTGTGGCAGATTGTAATAAGGCACCTGTTAATACTGTATTGCCATTGGGATCTTTAAACTCTAATAGGGCAGTTTTTCCAATGGTTTCAATAGCTTGTTCTTGATCATGAATTCCTGGTAGTTCCACAATAATTCTACGATTTCCTTCTGGTTGAACAATCGGTTCTGATACACCTAATGCATTAATCCGTCGTTCAATTACTGCCTGAGCGCGACGTATACTTTCCCGATCAAACTCACCATTAACATCCTGAGCTTCCAGCACTACGTGAACTCCACCTTGTAAATCTAGCCCTAAATTAATTGGAGTTCTTAATAAAATAAAGCCGGCGATTAATGTAATAATCAAAATAAAGCCTATTCTCCAACCTGTTCCCTGTCTCAAAGTACTTTCACCTTCTCACCGCAAAATTTTATTAAAAAATTTTTAACAACAGGCTTATTATACTATTGAAGCGGAATACTTGTCAACGTCAAGTACTCCGCTTTAATAACGAATCCACATGATTAACTAACTCTTCTGGTGTAAATTGATCCGTCTGAATCACTAAATCAGCATGGTCATAAGCATCTCTTAACCATTCAATCTGGCGCAAGTATTCTGCATAACCCCAATTAATATCTTTACGTTTTTTTATGGTTGAATACTCGCAAGTCAAATAAATTAAAAAATCTGGTTCTTTGCGTCGCCAGACAAACGGGGTTACAGAATGTTCTTGAGCAAAACTACAAGCATTATAGCCTAATCCTTTAAGGCCAGTAGATAAAGTAGTTTTGCCAGAAGCACAGACCCCGACAATTAATATCAATGGCTTGTTTTGGCTCATATAACCACGCCTATCCATTTATGAAATTTTAAAAAGGATATCTGATACTGATGCTGCGTTTTCCGAGTAGGTTATCTACATCTCTAATTCCAAGCACCGCTACAGCCATATCATCTTCAGGTCTTCCTTGAGAAAGCCCTATAGCATGTTCCAGTAACAGATTAGCTAACCATTGTGGTTCAGGAGTTTCCACAGCAAGTAAATCCGTTACATAATCTAACGAAAACCCCTTCCTGTTATAACCGCGTCCAGCATGAATTACACCATCAGTAAAGCCAATTACCGTAGTGTCAGGGTAAAGTGGCCATTGAGATACAGAAGGCCGATTAATCCGATGTACACCAATAGGATTTACTCCTGAGGAAATACAACTAGAACCATCCTGATGATTAATTACTACTGGAGTATTGGAATTTCTGGAGATAATTAAAGAATTTGCGGCTAGATCAGCAGTCAAGATAGTCACTGTAGCTGAGACACTTCCACCACGCAAAGCATACAGAAAATCGCTAATTGAGCGCATTACCACCCCATCACGGGTACCATCACTAATTAGACTAGCAGCCTTAGTAGCTATCTGATGACTAATTCTTTTAGCAGACTTTCCGTGGCCTTGGCCATCAACAATAATAACTGATAAACCACCATTCGGTCTCTCTACAACTTCTACCGAATCACCACTATCTCGAACTGCATATTTGCCTACTTTTGCAACACCAACTTGGATTTCCACACAAATACCCTACCTTACCATTCAAATTCATTAACCGCTCTCAACCAGTGATTTTGTAGATCACCTTTGTACTTGCTGCTCTCCAAAAACATGGCTTGGTAAACTACAACATCACCCTTTTTGAAATATACAGAGCGTAACATACCTTTTTTGCCATCCGCACCAATACCTTCGATTGCATAAAAAAATGTTTTTAAATCATTCGAAGTAGTGATTTCACGATTGGCAATAACAACTAGATTGTCGATCATTGAAGTCCATTTTTTTCCAACAAAGTCTACAACTTCACTAACTTCTTTACCCTTAAAACTGCCAATTTCCATAATAGTTGAGCCGTCATCAAATGCGATCTCCAAAATTTCATTGCCAAACAGTGTTTTCTTAGTATAACGTTCTGCATTACTAGGCACTACAGCATAGAAATAAGGGTCCTCACTATGATACCACCAGTATTGCTTGTTATCGTGTAAATAAAACCCACTTGCATAGGCCAATTGATTACTTAGTAATAGCAAGCATATAATTAGTATAATTTGCTTGTAGCGCATTTCAACTCTCCTTCTCCTGTAAAAAAACCACCCTCAGGTGGTTAAATAAATCTATTTGACAACGGAACCGATACCTGAACGCCTTACTTTTATTTCCGTTTTGTCAGCAACCTTAAGTGTAACATAATCTTCTTTTAAGGCAGTGATTTCACCGTAAATACCACCTATTGTCACTACTTTATCACCTTTTTTTAAGGCATCAAGCATTGCTTGATATTCCTTTTTCCGTTTTTGCTCTGGTCTAATCATGAAGAAATAAAGAAAGACCATCATTATAATAAACGGCATAAATAATTGTAAAACGCTCGGTGCAGCCGCTTCAGCTTGTAAAAACATTACTTCACCTCCCCCACATCTAATAACCCCTTAGTCCTTTTCGCCTAATTTTCTTGTTATCCTTTATATTCGCTGAAAAAATCCTTTCTAAACTCTGCCAGACGATCTTGACGAATAGCTTCGCGAATATCATTCATCAACCGAATTAAGAAAATAATATTGTGAATGCTGGTTAATCTAAGGCCTAAAACCTCTTTAGTCTTAATTAAATGCCTAATATATGCCCGACTATGATTTTGACAGGCATAACATGGACAACCTTCTTCGATTGGCAAATAATCCTCAGCGTAGGGCTGGTTCCGAATTGTAATATTCCCTTGACGAGTCATTACTGCTCCATGACGAGCTATTCGAGTGGGTAAAACACAATCAAACATATCTACGCCACGAAAAACTGCTTCAACTAAAGCATCAGGTGAACCTACTCCCATTAAATAACGAGGTTTATCTTTCGGCATTACCAGCATCAATTCATCTAATACTTCATACATGAGTGGCTTAGGCTCACCAACACTTAACCCGCCAATACCGTAGCCAGGAAAATCTAAATCAATAAGTTCTTTAGCACTTTCTTTTCTTAAATCAGCAAACATACCGCCTTGTACTATACCAAATAGAGCCTGATCTTCCCGGTGATGATGCTCTTTACACCTTTTTGCCCAGCGATAAGTCATATCTTTCGACTCTTTCACATACTGATAATCCGCTGGATAGGGTGCACATTCATCGAAAACCATGGCAATATCTGAACCTAAAGCCATTTGAATATCCATTGATTTTTCTGGGCTAATAAAGTGTTTTGAACCATCTAAGTGGGAGCGGAACTCTACCCCTTCTTCGGTGATCGTTCTCAGTTTTCCTAAACTAAAAACTTGAAAGCCACCGCTATCTGTTAAAATCGGCCGATCCCAATTCATAAATTTATGTAATCCACCAGCCCGTTCAATTAAATCATGACCTGGGCGCAAATAAAGGTGATAGGTATTACTTAAAATAATCTCGCTACCAGCATCCTTTAACTCATGATTTGTAAAAGTTTTAACTGTGGCCTGAGTACCAACAGGCATAAAAACCGGGGTTTGAATCTTACCATGTGGTGTTTCTAAAACCCCTAAACGAGCACGTGAATCTGTTGCCTCTTTTAATACACTAAACTTGATTGCCATTACTATTACCCCTTAAAATCAACATTGCATCCCCAAAGCTGAAAAATCGGTAATCCAATTTCAACGCTTCTTGATATGCAGTACGAATTACTGTTCGATTTGCAAAAGCAGACACTAACAACAACAAACTAGATTTTGGTAAATGAAAGTTTGTTACCAAGGCATCCACAATATGAAAATTATAGCCTGGATAAATAAAAATATCAGTCCAACCTGAACCTGGCCGAATTCTTCCGTTTTCTGCCAGTGTCTCAAGTACCCGGACTGTTGTCGTTCCAATAGCAAATATACGACCACCTTCAGCTTTACATTGATTAATCAAAGCCGCACTTTCACCTGTCAAACAATAGTACTCTTCATGCATCTGATGCTCTTCAACTGTTTCCACTTGAATTGGTCTAAAAGTACCTAATCCCACATGAAGAGTGACTGTTGCCAACTTGATCCCTTTGGATTTTATTTTATCCAATAATTCCTCTGTAAAATGCAAACCTGCTGTTGGAGCTGCAACTGAACCCTTTTCACGAGCATAAACAGTCTGATAACGCTCGCGATCATTCAACTTCGCAGTAATGTAGGGTGGGAGAGGAGTTTCGCCTAATTCTTCAAGAATAGCATCAAAATCACCTTCATACTCAAACTCCAAAATCCGACCACCCACATCAGTGGTTTTCACTACAGTTGCCTGCAATTGGTCTCCAAATTTAATCCGAGTTCCTACTTTAGCACGCCTTCCCGGTTTGATTAAAACCTCCCATTGTTTATCAGAAAAAGGTCGTAGTAATAAAACTTCTAATTGTGCTCCTGTTCCTACTCTTTCTCCATAAAGTCTAGCTGGGATAACTCGGGTCTCATTGAGAACCAATAGATCATTAGGCATAAGATAATCTATTAAATCATAAAACCGGCGATGTTCCAGCTCACCAGTATGAGAGTGAACCACCATCAGTTTAGCATGATCCCGTGGTTCAATTGGTACCTGGGCTATTTTCTCTTCTGGTAATTCATAATCAAAATCTGATATCTTCATTAGCTACTTTAAAGACCCCTCTCTATCTACTAGTAACCGAAACAGGTGTTAGCACTGGTCTAGTAACCTGAAATTCCACATAATGATATTCACCATTTCGTTCGATGGTAGTAACCACTGAATTAGTGTTTTTCTCTTGATCTACTGGTCTTCTATCTACTTGCACATGAATTGCAATGTAGGCTGCCGGTGTTACTCCAGCTTGTCGTGCCTTATTTCGCACATTAGCAGGAACTTTCCACATTTGAACATTATATTCTGTTGCTAAGGTGTCGCAAATAATATCTTCAATTTGAGGCTCGTATGTAGTAGTTCTTGGTGTACTAATAGTACTTAATTCAATTAATTCGTATTGGTCATTATTTTCATCTGTTATGGTTACTACTATTTCATTCTTACCAGCTTGCAGATAACCGTCTAATTCAGCTTGTTGACCAATAATTTCTACTGCCTCTTTAAAGCTTTTACCTATCAGTTTTACTTTACTCAACAAGTCTACTCCTTCTTGGTTTAAACCTTCTACACCGACAACTCGTTGTTCTTTATTAACAGCCAGTTCGATGCTGGGATTAATATCGATTGTTACAAAGAATGCAGGAATATTTCCTCCAGGAATCTGAACTTTTTCGTTAACCATAGCTGCAGAGCTTGCCAAGGCTAAGAGCAGCATTGCTGCCACACTCCACTTCCAATAGCTTGGCCGCGCTTTTATCTTAAACTGAATTTCTTGTCCCACAGTAACCGGTTTTAAAAAAGGAATCCGCATAAACTCCCCCTGGGGAGTCATAACGATTACATGATTATGGGATGAAATCTCTACAACTATCCCCTTACCCCGTTTCATGCTTACCTCCCCTTTCAAACCTTATCCTTAAGGTATTCCTGTAAATAAGTAAATTCACCCACTAAGATTAATGTCAAGGTGATTATGTATTTCCGTTGCCGTTCTAAAGTTTTTCTACTAACTCCGACTACCTTCTCCAACTCTTTTAAAGGCAATGCTTTGCGCTTAGTAAGAAAAGCCATTAGTTCAGGACTACTAGCTAAGGTTTTAGCTACTTCTAAAGCACGAGCCCGCGCATCTTTGTGTTTTGGCGATATTTTTACCAATTCACCAAATAAAACTCCATACTCGCTTAGTAACTGATTTAAACGGAAGATTTCTTCCCGCCGTTCTTCAGTTTCCCTTTGAATTTGAATAATACCCAAGGCCTCATTAGATTCAATCCGCTGCATTACGCTGGTTTCGCCTTCATCGGTTTCTAAAGATGACATAGGAATCTCGTCTTTAGTTTTACTTTTTCTCCGGAAAAAATCAATCATTCGACGTTTAATCACAATCTCAGCAAAGCTAAGAAACGATGCTCCAGCTTCTGGATCATAGGAATTAATCGCCTCATCAAAAGCTAGCATAGCAATACTGGCCTCATCGTCGCGACCTAAAACTAAATATCTTTTAGCTACACTAGAAGCTACCCGTAAATAAAATGGACGATAATCTTTTATTAACTGCTCACGACAGAGCTTGTCCCCCTGCTGTGCTTGAAGCACCAAAGTGACCAACTCTGGTTGCTGATGTTCATGTGCTACTGAGTTTGTCGACATCCTTCTGCTCCCCCTCACGAAAAGATTTCGTGCTGACTAATGCTTTTATAAGGGTACCAATCATTGGTACCCGAACTCATGAAGCGAGCCTGCTTTATTACGCCAATCTTTTTTCACTTTTACCCATATATCTAAAAATACTTTTGTAGCCAGAAGCTGTTCAATTTGCTTGCGAGCTTCTGTGCCAATAGTTTTTAACATAGATCCACGTTTGCCAATAATAATCCCTTTTTGTGAATCCCTTTCCACATAAATAGTTGCTCTGATCTTAACTAAGCCAGAGGGCTGCTCACTGATTTCATCTATATCTACAGCTACAGAATGAGGAATTTCCTCTTGAGTATTCAACAAAACTTGTTCACGAATAAACTCAGCAACAATGAACCGCTCTGGATGGTCAGTAATCCAATCATCTGGGTAGTACTTTGGACCTTCTGGTAAGTAATTAATCAACTTATCTACTAACAACTCTAAATTTTCTCCTGTTTGCGCTGATACAGGTATAACTTCAGCAAAAGGATACTTATTCCGTGCCAGATTACAAAATTCCTCTAGTTCCTCTGGCGAAATTAAATCAATTTTATTCGCCACCAAAAAAACTGGTGTATCTGTCTGACCAATATGTTCTAAAATAATGTTATCTGTTGTCCACCACTCTGTACTTTCCACCAACATGCAAATAATATCAACATCTGATAAAGCACTTTGGGCAGACTTTACCATATATTCACCTAATTTATGCTTCGGTTTATGAATGCCTGGTGTATCTAGAAACACGATTTGTCCATCTTCGCGGGTCAAAACAGCTTGTATTGTATTGCGGGTTGTTTGAGGCTTATTAGAAACAATTGCTATTTTTTGTCCTAGCAAACTATTTAAAAGCGTTGATTTTCCAACATTAGGTCTTCCTACCACCGCTACAAAGCCTGATTTAAAAATACCCATCAATTTCCCCCTTTTTTAGGTTATAAATGGAGAGTAAGTAATAAACGATCTTCACCTTCTCCATATTCATTTGGATAAAAAGCTTCTTTTACAAACCCAAACTTTTCGTATAATCTCAAGCCGACTTGATTGTTGGGCTTAACTGTCAAACTTATTTTACTAAAACCCTGAGTTTTTAAATGTTCATGGGATTTAGTTAAGAGGTGTGTTCCTAAACCTTGACCCCGATAAGCCTCTGCAACTGCAAAACCAAATAAATACGCAAGCTTAAGATCATTAAAATCTCTCATATATTCTGCCACAGCCACCACCCGATTATCTTTTACCAACACAAAAACTTGACCATGGCGGATAAAAGGTACTAAGAACCAATGGTTCATGCCCCCTTCCGCAAAGGCGGCTTGTTCAATAGCAATAGCTTGTTCAATCCAATCATGGTCGCCTGTGGTGAGCACCTTAAACTGGCAGCTCATGCAAAATCACCTTCTGTTGCTAAATAATTCTGTCTTTGTAAAACCGTTAGGCATTAATTGGGAGATCGTAGTTTTAACAATTTTTCCTTTTAGGTTGGCTAAATAGATTTCTGTCTGATCATTAATAAATTCTGTTAATACCTGGCGACAAATTCCGCAAGGCATGCAAACATCTTCAGTATCGGCCACAACTGCTAAGGCTGTAAAGCTACTCTCACCTTCGGAAATTCCCTTGAAAATAGCTGTCCGCTCAGCACAATTCGTGGCACCAAAAGAAGCGTTTTCAATATTACACCCAAGATAAACCTGACCACTTTCACCTAACAAAGCTGCACCCACTTTAAAACTCGAATAAGGAGCATAAGCCTTTTCCCGTGCAGCTTTAGCCAATTCAACTAATTCTTGGGCTTTCACTGTCTCGCCTCCCTAAAAATACTAAGTTAATTATATCAAATATTGTCATTACTGGAAAGACAAGCTCTCTGTCAATTAATGTAACAACCCCTCCTAAGGGGAGGGGTTAAGCTATTTGAAAGACAAGTAAAGTGACAACAATACCTAAGACAGCACCAACCACCACTTCGAGTAATGAATGGACAGAGGCTTCCACTCTACTTTGAGCTACTAAAGCCGCTAACAAATACGCTAAAATACCAACATAAAAGTTACCTGAATATAAGATAGCGGTTGCTAAAGCAAAGGCTACGGCAGTATGCCCACTCGGCAGACCACCACGTAAAAAATTGGTCCAACCTACCAAAACTTTAATACCGATTACTAAAATCAAGACCACTATTAATGCTATCAAAGTTAAAAAAGGCTTGGCAATTTCTGAGCGAAAGACTTCTGAACCGAAATAAAGAATTTTGTCAATAAAAACCAAGTATCCGACACAAACAGCCAACAATGATGTTACTAGTACAGCACCAGCGGCTACATTTTTAGCTACCTTAGCTAATGGATGAAATTCTTGCGTTACTAAATTAACCACTTCTTCAATCGCTGTATTCATCATTTCCGCTGAAATAACTAAGCCGATAGTTATTAAAAGAGCAACTAATTCAAGTCGAGAAACATGAAAAATCGACGCTAAAAGTAAGACTAACAAGCCAGCAACAAAGTGGATTCGCATATTACGCTGAGTTCTTAAAGCATACAGAATACCGTCTATTGCGTAATTAAAACTATCTATTAACCGTTTAGGGTACACTTTGCTATGACCTCCTAAGCACGTGGCAAATTAACTTCCTCCATAATCTGCTCTTCTTTTACACGCATAGCTTTCCGTTCTTCCGCAGTTTCATGGTCATAGCCTAAAAGATGCAATAAACCATGGGCTACTAAAAAACCTACTTCTCTTTGGAAGCTATGATTATAATCCTGGCATTGCTCCAAGGCTTTTTCCAATGAAATCACAATATCCCCCAACAGTCTTGGCATACCAGGAACTAATCCAAAATCCCCTGCTTCATCCTGTGGAAAGGACAATACATCTGTTACCGCATCTATCTGCCTGTACTCGTTGTTCAGCGCTTGAATAGTTTGGTTATCAACAAAAGTTATACTAACCTCTACATCATCAGACATCTGACAAACTTGTAAGCCAGCTTGAATCACTTTTTCTACTAAACTGTCTAGTCCACTTGGATCAATAATCTTTTGTTCGTTATTGATATATATATCCACTATCCTTTATTCTTCCCCTCAATCTCTTCCCGAGTTATATTTTCTGGATACTCAACCCGAGCGTGATAAATACCGTTTAGTACCTTTACAAAGGCTTCAGCAATCTTATTCAAGTCCTTAAATGTTAAATCACTTTCATCTAGCTGCCCATCATCTAACCGATCACGAATAATCTTACGTACTAAAGCTTCTATTTTTCCTGGAGTTGGCTTAACCAAAGAGCGAACAGCGGCTTCCACTGCATCAGCTAAAGAAACAATTGCTGTTTCTTTAGTTTGTGGTTTAGGACCGGGATAGCGAAAATCTTTCTCTTGGATATTTTCTCCATCATTTTCCTTAGCACGATGGTAAAAGAACTTCACTAAATCAGTACCGTGATGTTGAGCAATAAAATCGATTACAACATCTGGTAACTTATTTTCCCGCGCCAACTCAATACCATCTTTAACATGCGATGTAATTATTAGTGTCGATAAGGATGGTGCTATTTTATCGTGTGGATTATCGATGCCAAACTGATTTTCAGCAAAAAAGTATGGCCGCTTTAACTTACCTAGATCATGATAAGTGGAACCTACACGAGCTAGCAATCCATCTGCACCAACCGCTTCGGCTGCTGCCTCTGCTAAATTTCCTACCAAAATACTATGGTGGTAGGTACCTGGAGTCTCCATCAATAATCGACGCAACAGAGGCTGATTTGGATTAGATAACTCTAATAGCCGAATCCCTGAGGTAATATTAAAAATACTCTCAAAGTAAGGTAATGAACCAATAGTAATAATCGACGAAATCAATCCATTTAAAATTCCTAAATAACTGTGAATAATTAAAGTCGTGTCCCCTTGTAGCAGACCAAAAGCGATCATAACTAAGACATTAGTTCCACCTACAATAAATCCCGCTCGCATTAGCTCCCCACGCTGGCTGACCTGGGAAACACTTAGGATGGCAACTACTCCACCAATTAAACAAAGCGCTGCAACAACTAAGGAATTATGAACAATTACTGTAATCACTGATAAAACCAAAACTGTAATTGTTCCAATGCGGGAGTCTAATAAAATAGTAACTAATATTCCCCCTAAAGCAATCGGTGATAAATAAGCAGCCAAATTCCATTGCACAAAGGATAAAATCTTAGTTATAAAAGTAACTACCACTAAAACGGAACATAATAACGCCAACTTATTCTCACTTAAAATAACGTTCCGTCCATATTTATAGAGATAAACTCCCAACAATGCTAGTAATGCAAATAAAATAATCCCTAGCCCTGATAGTGATTTAAAATCCAAACCCTCTCGATACAAACCAAGATCTTTTAAAAGTTGAATGTGCTCCGGACGGACTATAGTTCCATCACTAATGATTATCTCACCAGCTTTAACTAAAACAGGTTCAACCTCTTTGATAGCTTCTTGTTTTGCTTGTTCTACCTTTTCCTGATTTAACTTGAGATTCGGTGTCAGTACTTGACCACCAATTAGATAAGCTGCTTCTCGCAAATTTTCTTTTATATCAGAATCCTCAAACAAATTCCTCAACTGATCACGTATTTCTGGCAAATTGTCATCTGTTATCCGTTGATTCATTTGTTTTACCACTATCCGGGTAGTTTCCTTACTAAACATCTCGTATTCTTCTAAAGTAGCTGCCATAATTTCAGCCACTACTCTAGTTGGTAGATGAACTTGCCAATTTTCATCAAGTAATACTCTTAATTCTTCGCTGGTGATGGCCTGGCTGGTTTCATCTTCACTATTAAAGTTAATTTTTTCCTTTATAAAAGTAAATAAGGCAGTGATTTTCTGTTCTACACTGAGAATTACAGCCTGATTAATCTCATAATTTTCTGGATTATTTTGGGCTTCAATTACTGCCCTTAGACCTGCTTCTTCTTGATTACGCAAGGTTTGAGCCCGATTTTCCATATCCCGTGGAACTTTAACATCAAACCTAGCTACTTCACCTACTGTAAAGTTGTAAGCAGTAGGTGCAATATTGATCATCAGTATACCGTATAAACCTAGGAACAAGAATATCCCCAAAATCCATTGACGAGCAGTGGAATTATTAAGCTTTGTACGCCAAAATTTTAGTATCTTTTCCCACTTCTTTATGCTCACATTAAACAGTCCTTTCAGTTCTCCAAACTCCCTATTCTACTTGAGCCTCATACTTCTCATAAGCTGTAATTATTCTTTGGACTAAGGGATGCCGAACTATGTCGCTGCCAGTTAAATAGCAAAACCCAATTCCTTTAATATCCTTAAGAATTTTTTCCACTTTAATTAAACCTGAGCTTTTACCTCTTGGCAAGTCTACCTGAGTAATGTCACCAGTAACTACAGCTCTAGAACCATAACCTAACCTAGTTAGGAACATCTTCATTTGTTCATCAGTAGTATTCTGAGCCTCATCTAAAATAATAAATGAATCATCCAAAGTACGTCCCCTCATATACGCTAAAGGAGCAATTTCAATAATTCCCTTCTCCCGCATTTTTTGATATACTTCAACACCTAAAATGTCATATAAAGCATCATAAAGTGGACGTAAATAAGGATCAACCTTGTCCTGTAAATCACCAGGCAAAAAACCAAGATGTTCTCCTGCTTCTACAGCAGGTCGCGTTAAAATAATGCGGCTTACTTCCTTTCGTTTTAAAGCCGCTGCAGCCGCTGCCATTGCTAAATAGGTTTTGCCTGTACCAGCCGGTCCAATCCCAAATACAATTTCATTTTCTCTAATAGTCTGGATATATTGTCTTTGACCATCGGTTTTTGGCCGTACATGTTTACCATTATAAGTAGTAACAATTATAGTTGAATTAATATCTTTTAAGCTAATTGATGAGCCAGAATTAACTAACTCACTGGCATAATGAAAATCATGAATGGTAATATCACGGTCTAACTCAGATAAATTATGCAAAATCTTATAAACCTTATTTACCTCACCTTCATTACCAGACAAGATTAAATCCACACCCCGCGGCATGACAGTGATATTGAAGGTCTTTTCTAACCACTTTAAATATTGATCACCATTGCCGCTAAGTTTTTGAGCTTGGCTATTGTCTTTTAAGGTAAATACTAATTCTGTTACCTGGTGAGTCACTCACAATCCCCCTATAAAACTAGACTACACTTATTATAGTCAAAATATCTCTGATATGCAAACCTTAAAGTTCGGGAGAAAATTGACCAATATCCTCCTCTACCTCAACAATTAATCCAACTCTAATCCCTAACTGATCGGTTACAACTATTTCCTCTACTTGATAGCTTTCAACCGATTCCCGAGCAACGCCTAAAGCATCTAGATTTTTCCAAGCCCGATCTAAAGCTAAAACTCTAGCTTCTTCTGGAGACACCACCATCGTTTCATAATATATTTCCTCATAAATATTTTTAGTAAAGGCTACCGGTAACCTATAACCTTTAATAACCGGTTGAGAAACTTGTGGATGTACTTGGTATAGCTGAAACGGTGGTTTTTTTCCAATGGTAAAAGTATATTTACCTAGAGTTATCGAATAATTGCTATGGGTTATCCCAGTAGTAGATTGAACTATTCTACTATAAGCTGCTTCACCAATAGCCTCATACCAAACTCTAGCCCGAACTATTCCTTCAGAACGGCCGCGAGTTAAACGACCATACAGATCATAATATTGCCCACTAATTAGTATTTGACCCTTTTTAACTGTATCGCCAACACGCACCTGGGGAGTGCCGCGAAATGGTAAAACCTGCGTAATTAAACCATCTTTGCTAGCAACGATATTACCATATTGAATCGTCTCTTGCTCAGGTGTAGAACGTTCAGCTACTTGAATTTTCAATAAGGAGCCTTGTACTGTAATTCCCGCCCAAGACAAGTCTTCTAACTCTGTCATTAAGACCAACTCTAATTTACGCAAATTTAATTCTTTTTTTGCGGCACCTACTCGAAGACCTTCCCGACTAAGAATTGCCATTATTGAATCTACAGCTATAGCCTGATTACCGTGAACTTGAATAAACCAAATAAAACCTGACAAATAATACAAACTAATCATAACAACAACCAAACCAATCAATAATAGCTGCCGATGTTTTAGTTTGTTTAAGACAAAGGGCAAACCTTTTTTATCTAAAATAGCAACATTAGTGCGCGTACCCCATAATAATGAGCGTAAAGCTGCAAAGTTTCCTACACCTATATGAGCAATCATAATGTTATCTGCCACTCGCTCCACATTCCACAAGTACAGGCCGGAATCCGTTATACGATTTAGTATTATTTCTAAATTTGCGCCTCGAAAACGCAATACTAAATAACCATTGAGCCAATACCAAAGTTGATGAATCATGATTTCACCTCACTATTGCTGGAATTCAACTTTATCAATGCGGCCTTTGATTTTAATATCATCTCGTCCAATAAACTGAATCCATAAATTTTTACCCACAATGCTTACTAAACAACCTTTCACAGTCAACTTGACCAAACTAGAAGTGTATTCATATAAACCTTTATGATTCTCCACAACTAATTCCATATTGCCAATAAATTTAAGTTGGGGTAAATCTAGAATAACATCTTCAGGTAAATCCATGGCGGAAATCAATTTTCTAGCCAAAATTTGCTTTCGTTTGGCCACTGATATCCCTCCTACAATAATCGCTTTTATAAAGCTATGCTAAAAACTAATAAACCATAACCAAAAAGAAAAACCCTAAGTAGTAAGTTTACCTACTTAGGGTTTACACTAGCGATTAGGCCACGGCCTTTGACTACGAGGTTCACGAAAAATCTCACTCATAATAAAACCTTCTTGCATCAGGCGAATCATTTTTACCCTAGAAATCTGGGAAGCACCAGCTAAAGGCAAGCCCTGCTGCTCTTGCTGGATTTCCGCAGCGACCCAATCTTGTTCAAAAAAGTCATCGTTATCATAATCATTCTCTGAAGCAAACTCTTCTTCTGGAACAAACCTGGGTGTTTTAGATGGAATTTCACTTTCTATAGTTTCATAAAGCGCAGCTGATTCAGATGGTTCTGGATCAATTTTAGGCCTAGAGCTCCGAACTGGTTGTGGCGGTGGCGTTAAAGCCTTAATTACTGCTCCAACAATCGAAGCAATAATATACAAAATAATAGCTGTTGGCAATATAAATCTACCCATCTAAAACACCTCTTTAAAGTTAAGATTTCTGGCCATCTTTATGTTCAGGCTCAGAACTTAAGCCAGCCTTCCCAATAGTTTCACGCATTTGTGTGTCAGCCATGATATTGCGCAATTGATAATAATCCATAACACCCAATTTACCTTCACGTAACGCCGCAGCAATAGCTTTTGGTACTTCTGCTTCTGCAGCAATTACATTCGCTCTCATCTCTTCTACTTTAGCTTTCATTTCTTGCTCTAAAGCTAAAGCAGCAAAGCGCCGTTCTGAGGCTTTAGCTTGGGCAATGTTTTTATCCGCTTCTGCTTGGTCGATTTGTAACCGAGCCCCAATATTTCGCCCAACATCTACGTCAGCAATATCGATAGAAAGAATCTCAAATGCAGTACCAGCATCTAATCCTTTTTTCAACACTGTTTGAGAAATTAAATCTGGATTCTCTAATACATCGGTATGAGATTCTTGTGAACCAACTGTTGTAACAATACCTTCCCCTACACGAGCAATGATCGTAGCTTCTCCAGCTCCACCCACTAAACGTTCAATATTAGCTCGTACTGTAACTCTTGCCACTGCTTTTAACTCAATTCCGTTTTTAGCTACGGCAGAAATTGTGGGCGTCTCAATTACTTTTGGATTTACACTCATTTGTACTGCTTCTAACACATTCCTACCAGCTAAATCAATAGCTGTAGCAGTCTCGAAGGTTAAAGGAATATTTGCCCGCTGAGCCGCAATTAAAGCATCCACAACCCGATCGACATTACCACCAGCTAAATAGTGAGATTCTAGTTTATCAATGGTAACATCTAAACCTGCTTTTTGCGCTTTTATTAACGGTAATATAATTTTATTAGGTACTACGCGGCGTAAGCGCATTCCGATTAATGTAATAATACTAACATTTACACCAGCTGCTAAAGCTGAAATCCACAGACCAACAGGAATAAAATTAAACAACAAAATCACAAAGACTACTATAAAAAATAAAATCGTCAATGGAATTAATTCCATTATCTAACCTCCTTGTGAAAATAGTTTTAATTTAATCCATAATTTCTCTTACTACGATCCGATATCCTTCTATTTTGACAACTTCGATTTTAGAATTGTTGGCAATAAACCCGCCTTCTGATACTACATCATATCTAACCGAATCTATTAAAGCGATACCTGCTGGACGTAGTGGCGTAATCGCTACTCCTTGTTTACCGACTAAATCTGAATATTTTTCCTGTGTATGAGCGACTTCTTCAGTTTTAGCAGGCTGATTCAATAATATCAACTTACTCCAACCTGAAGATTTTCTAAATCTGCGCCAAAAGATAACAATCACTGCAATCGATATTAATACAGCAATTGTAATACTGGTAATAGCGGTAGAAATACTACCGTACGCCATTACAATACTGGCAAATAAAGCAGCTAAACCTAATATTCCGGCAATTCCAAATCCAGGTATGACAAATATTTCCAAAGCAAGCAATACTAAACCGATTACAAAAAGAATAACTACCTCAAAACCAACTAAACCAGTTAACATTCGACCTCCAAAAAACAATCCCATAGCAACCAACCCTATTGTACCAGGCACTCCCCAACCAACAGTGATCACTTCTACCAACAGTCCAAGAATACCTAAAGTAAGTAATAGTTGACTCACAGTTGGAGCGGTAATAAAACCAACAACTTTTTCCGCCCAGTTACGCTTTAGTTCTACTACCTCCAATCCTTCTAAATCATAATGTTCCAATACATCAAGGCGAGTTTCTGCTAATAAATCAGTATAACCATACTCTAAAGCTTGAGCGGCCCTAAATGTTAAAACCTTTCCTTCGTAAGTTACTCCTTCGATGACCACATCAGGATCAACCATAGCACCAGCATAAATCGGATTCCGACCATTCCGTTCAGCCGTTGCTTCAAATTCTGCTCTCAATGCAGAAATTGTTTTAGGATCGGATGGTATGGGCTGGGCTGCGCCAATAGCACTACCTGGAGCCATAACTATATGCGGTGCTGCAATAGTGATTAACGCTCCAGCTGAAATAGCCCGTTCTCGTACAAAAGCGATTACTGGCACTTGCATCCGTAAAATATAATCACGAATTTCTGTCGCTGCATCTACTCTTCCGCCAAATGTATTGATTTCTAATACGACTGCTGCATTGTACTCTTCAGCCTGTTTTAAACCGCGTAAAACAAACTGAGAAAGTCCCAATTCTATTGTGCCATCCACTTTAATTACGTAAACCGCGTTTAGCTGGGGAGTAGACTGAGTGGCACTAACCTGCCCTATTAAAATACTGGTTAATAATACTAAAACCAATAAGGGTAATAGAACCGTTCTTTTCATAGGCCATCTCCTTTTCAAAAAAAGCCTGACATCAAAAGATATCAGGCTTATCTTGTCTATCGAAATCTAGCATTACGCTTACGTGCAGCTTCCGATTTTTTCTTTCTTCTAACACTAGGTTTTTCATATTGTTCCCTTTTTCTTGCCTCAGTCAAAACTCCGGCAAGTCTTACTTGTTTTTTAAAACGGCGTAAAGCATTATCGAGGGACTCATTTTTACCAACTTTAACTTCAGCCACTCAGTATCCCTCCCTCCAAGATCACTAACACATTACAGTATTCCTGTTTATTATATATGATATAGATGGACTGGTCAATTCTTTTATCCTGGAGGCCAACCTAATTTTCGCCCACCCAATAAATGAAAATGGATGTGAGCCACAGTTTGACCACCATTTTCACCACAATTATTTACCACCCGATAGCCGTCAGCCAAAGAGAACTTGTTTGCTAACTCTTGGATAGCTGCTCCTACACTAGACAATAAATAAAGTTGCTCTTGTTCTATGCTGTTAAAATCAGGTATATGTGCTTTCGGTATCACTAAAATATGAACTGGAGCCTGAGGATTTGCATCCGTAAAGGCCAAGACATCTTCTGTTTCATAGACTATTTCTGCTGGAATCTCACGTTCAACTATCTTACAAAAGATACAATCCCTTGCCATCGAATACACCTCCTTCCCCGCTCCATTGTAAAATTATACATCTTCAACTAAAATTCCTGTTAATTGATGTGCATCAACTGAATTAATCTTCACTTTTACCAGCTGACCAACTAATTCTTCAGAAATTTTAGTAAAACTGCCAGTAACTCGTAAATAATTATCAGTAAATCCAGTAACCGTATCCGATTCTTGTCCTTCAACTAAAACTTCAACGATTTCACCTAAAAACTGCTGATGGAATTGGAAAGCCATTTCATCGGACAACTGAATTAATTGATGGCTGCGTCTTTCTTTATCAACATTCGATACTTGTTCTGGGAAACTAGCAGCTGGGGTGCCAGTTCTTGGCGAATACTTAAATACATGTAATTTAGCAAAACCAATACTTTTAATAAAATCATAAGTTTCTTGGAATAATTCATCGCTTTCCCCTGGAAAACCTACAATAACATCAGTTGTAAGCGCTATATTAGGAACTAATTCCCGTGCTTTTTCCACAATTTGTAAATAATCAGTCGTTCGGTATTTACGACGCATTTTCTCTAAAATAGTATCGCTACCGCTTTGTAGCGGAATATGCAAATGACGACAAACATGCGGGTTATTTGCTAATAACTCTAATAAGTGCTGATCAATTTCATTCGGATCAACTGAGCTAATCCGCACTCGCTGCACGCCAGGAATATGGGAGATAAGTTCTGTAATCTTAGCTAAAGAGCTAGCTGGTTGTAAATCACTGCCATAACCACCCAAATGCACGCCTGTTAAAACTATTTCCCGATATCCTTGGCTAACTATATTATTAACTTCCTCTTTAATATTCTCTGACTTTCTACTGCGTGATTTACCCCTTGCATAAGGAACCTTGCAATAAGAGCAAAACTGATTACAGCCATCTTGGATTTTTAAAAATGCGCGAGTTCTACCTTGAAAACTAGTAACCGACATTTCTTCAAAATCATCTACTTGGAAAATCTCACCTACTAAAGAATAACCTTCATCTAGATCCAGTTTCTCAACTAACTGAACTATTTGACCACGATCGTTGGTACCCACCACTAGATTAACGCCTGGTATTGCTTGAACTTCTTCTGGTGCAGTTTGAGCAAAACAACCGACAACAACAATCTTAGCCTGTGGATTGTTCCGACTAGCACGGCGAATCATTTGTCTGGATTTTCGATCGCTCATATTTGTAACTGTACAAGTGTTAATAACAAACACATCTGCTGGCTGATCAAAATCTACTATTTCATAACCTGCCTCTATAAATTGAGTGGCAATTGCTTCTGTATCATATTGATTAACCTTACAACCTAAGGTGTGAAAGGCTACTGTTTTCATCCTAAATCACCCCATAAATATTGAATCATTGCTAAGCAGGCAATACCAGCAGTTTCTGTTCGCAAAATCCGATTTCCTAAAGTAATGATCTTGCCACCAATCTGAGAAAAACTTGCTACTTCAGCTTCTGAAAATCCACCTTCAGCACCAACAACAATACTAACTTGCTTAGGTTGTAAATTAGCTAGAGCTTTTAATCCTTGATCTTCTGCTTTTTCATATGCTAACAGCCGTAAATGATCTGACTCAGTCTGAGCAAGTTGTTGAATTAACTCTTCAAAAGTAATTACTGGCTGAACAATCGGTAAGGCATCGCGTTTGCACTGCTTAGCAGCCTCATGTGCTATTTTTGTCCATCTTTGAAGGCGAGAACGTTTTTTGTCCTCTGTTAATTTTACTACTGTATAGCGAGATGTAAAGGGGATAATTTCATTCACACCTAATTCAACAGCTTTTTCAATGACAAAATCTAACTTACTGCCTTTTGCTAAACCTTGAAAAAGCCGAGTATAAACAGGCGACTCATTATTTGTAACAATCTCATCCACAACTGCCACCTTAACCTGGTTACGCTCTATTTCCGTAATTTCAACTAAAAAAGTCTGGTTATTTACGCCCAACAAAAAGTGATCTCCTACTTTTTTTCGTAAGACTATTGACAAATGATGGGCG
The DNA here is from genome assembly GCA_012521185.1 of Bacillota bacterium. Taxonomy (GTDB): domain Bacteria; phylum Bacillota; class Limnochordia; order Darwinibacteriales; family DTU012; genus JAAYMV01. The sequence continues at coordinate 16,178 of JAAYMV010000116.1, read as the reverse complement.
TCTTCACCCTTGATAATTGCTTGGGTAGTAAAAAAGTCTTTTGATGGGATAAAAATCTTGGTCAAGCGGTTTACTCCTTTCGGCCAAAACAATAAAATACCCATTCACCCTGTTTATTCTGAAACTCTAGGCTTAAGCCTAGTTTTAAAGCAAGGTTTTTTACTTCCTCTGCTCTTTCTTGAATTATTCCAGAAGCAAAAAACAAACCGTTACCTGCTAAAGATTTAGCCACCTGCGGTAAGATATCCATAATCACATCAGCAATAATATTAGCAATTATTAAATCAGCCTGTCCACTAAGAACATCAATAGTTCCCTGTTTGCGCGCAAAGTCTACGCCATTTAATTCAGCATTTTCCCCACTAACCTTAACAGCCACTGGATCTGTATCCACAGCAAAAATTTGCTTTGCACCTAGTTTGGCAGCCACAATAGCCAGAATACCTGAACCTGTCCCAATATCCCAAACCACTTTATCCTTTAAGGATACTTTTTGTAAGGCCTCAATACACATAGCAGTAGTTTCATGGGTTCCCGACCCAAACGCCATTCCTGGATCTAATTGAATAACCACTTGATTTGGTTCAGGTATATATTCTTGCCAGGTTGGTTGAATTACAACATTGCCAATTACCGTAGGATGATAATAAGCCTTCCAAGCATTGGCCCACTCCTCTTCCTTAATCATCTGACTAGCAATCTCCAAGTCACCTACTTGCAAACCATATTCTTGCAACTGATAGCCCTTTTCTTTCAGTTCGGCTAACTCTACTTCTGATTTAGGCTGGAAAAAATAAGCTTTAATGGTTACATAATCGGTGATTTCTACCTCCGGCACATAATCGCCCCATCTTAATTCTTTCGCTTGCCGTAGTAATAAGTCATCTTCAATAGCTACCCCCTGTGCTCCTTCATTAAGCAATATTTCGGTCATGGCTTCATGTGCTTCCCGATGAATTACTATCTGAACTTCTTGCCAATAGTTACTCATTTTAAGGGCACACCTCCCTAAAAGATATTTTTAGCAAAAATAAGGCGGAATTACCGCCTTATTACTTTAAAGCATCTTTCACCTTTTCAAAAAAGCTTTTCGATTCTTCAGGATGAGACTCTCCTCGCTCACTAGCAAACTGTCGTAACAACTCTTTCTGCCTGCTAGTCAATTTCGTTGGAGTAACCACTTTAATTTGTACTAATTGATCACCCCGACCATAACCTCGAACATCTTGAATCCCTTTTCCTCGAAGACGGAATATTTTACCGCTTTGTGTGCCCTCGGCTACTTTCATTTTAACTGAACCTTCTAAGGTTGGTACTTCTATTTCATCACCTAAAGCAGCCTGCACAAAAGTAATTGGAACTTCGCAAATTACATTGTTGCCTTGACGTTTAAAGATTTTGTGTGGCTTAACACGAACAATAATTTGTAAATCACCAGCAGGACCACCGCGGGTACCTGCTTCACCCTGGCCTGATAAGCGTACAATTTGACCATCATCAATACCAGCAGGTATTTTTACATTAATGCGCCGCATTTTCCGAACACGACCTTGGCCTTGACATTCAGTACAAGGTTTTTCAAATGTTTTACCTTGCCCTTGACAACGTGAACAAGTCCTACTAGTTTGAATCTGGCCAAAAGGAGTCTGTTGCACCAAACGTTGTTGACCAGTTCCATTACAGTCTGGACAGGTCTTAATTGGTGTTCCTGGTTCAGCCTGGTTTCCATGACAATGTGGACAAATCTCAGTGCGAGGAATTTCAATAGTTTTTTCTATACCAAAAGCTGCTTCCTCAAACTCGATGGTCATTTCATAACGTAAGTCAGACCCCCGTTGTGGGCGATTTGAGGCTCGGGAAGTTCCACCAAAAAAGCTGCTAAAAATATCGCCTAGATCATCAAATCCAAAACCACCAAAGCCATCGAAGCCTCCGAACCCTCCCTGACCCATACCGCCATTTTCAAAAGCTGCATGACCAAATTGATCATATTTAGCTTTTTGCTCGGGATCACTTAATATTCTATAGGCTTCATTTATCTCCTTAAATTTTTCCTCTGCACCTGGCTCATGATTCACATCAGGGTGATACTTACGGGCCAAACGTCGGTAGGCTTTCTTTATTTCATCTTCAGAAGCTCCGCGGGGAACTCCTAATATATCATAGTAATCTTGTTTGGCCACGAATTACACCACCTTTATTTGTCATCGTTTTCTTCTGTAAACTCGGCATCAACCACGTCCTCCTCAGCAGTGGTTTGGCCACTTGCCTCAGTGTTTCCTTGAGCTTGTGCTTGAGCCTGTGCTTGTTCGTATAATTTAGCGGACATTTGATGTAATACTTGATTGAAAGCTTCTAGTTTGGTTTTTAGCTCCTCAATATCTTCACCTTCACTAGCTTTTTGTAATTCTTCTTTAGCTTGATTAATCTTAGTTTTTTCTTCCTCTGTTACTTTATCGCCTAACTCATTGATAGTTTTTTCAACAGAATAAATGGCATTATCAGCTTGGTTACGTAATTCAATTAATTCACGGCGTTTTTTATCTTCTTCCGCATGTGCTTCAGCATCTTTTACCATTTTCTCTATTTCTTCTTTGCTTAATCCGCCAGAAGAAGTAACTGTAATTTTTTGTTCTTTACCGGTACCCAGATCTTTAGCAGAAACATTTACAATGCCGTTACGGTCAATATCAAAAGTTACCTCAATTTGAGGTACTCCTCGTGGCGCAGGCGGAATACCTGTTAGTTGAAAACGACCTAAGGTTACGTTATCAGCAGCCATTGGCCGTTCACCTTGAAGCACATGAATGTCTACTGCTGGTTGATTGTCAGCAGCGGTAGTAAAGATTTTTGACTCACGACAAGGAATGCTTGTATTCCGTTCGATTAAGGTAGTCATTACTCCGCCAAGAGTTTCAATTCCTAAAGATAATGGGGTAACGTCTACTAATACTAAACCTTCACCTTGTTCAAACTCACCTGCTAACATACCAGCTTGAATTGCTGCACCTAAAGCAACACATTCGTCAGGGTTGATACCTTTATAAGGCTCTTTGCCCATTAAGTTTTTGATGGCTTCTTGGACAGCTGGAATTCTTGTGGATCCACCGACTAGAATAACCCGATCAATGTCACCAGGTTGTAATCCAGCATCTTGTAAAGCTTGACGAGTTGGTCCCATGGTTGCTTCCACTAAATCAGCAGTTAATTCGTTAAATTTGGCTCTAGTTAAGGTAATATCTAAGTGAAGGGGTCCAGACTCATTGGCACTAATAAATGGCAAGTTAATGTTTGTTTGCGGTAATCCAGATAATTCAATTTTAGCTTTCTCGGCAGCTTCTTTCAATCTTTGGACAGCCATCCGATCTTTGCCTAAATCAATACCAGTTTCTTTTTTGAACTCAGCTACTAAATAGTCCATAATTCTTTGGTCAAAGTCATCGCCACCTAGTTGGTTGTTACCGCTAGTAGCTTTTACACCGATATAACCTTCGTCTAATTCAAGAATGGAAACGTCGAAGGTTCCACCACCTAAGTCATAAACTAAAACAGTTTGTTCTTCTTGTTTGTCTAAACCGTATGCAACAGAAGCTGCAGTAGGTTCATTAATAATTCTAAGTACTTCTAAACCAGCAATTGTACCAGCGTCCTTGGTAGCTTGGCGCTGAGCGTCAGTAAAATATGCAGGAACTGTAATAACTGCTTTAGAAACAGTTTCACCTAAATAATTTTCAGCTTCTTCCTTAAGCTTACGCAGAATCATCGCCGAAATTTCTTGCGGTGTATAATCTTTATCATCAATTCTTTTTTTATAGTCAGTTCCCATATGCCTCTTAATGGACATAATTGTCCGCTCTGGGTTGGTAACTGCTTGACGTTTAGCTACTTGACCGACTAAACGTTCGCCATTTTGAGTAAAAGCCACAACAGAAGGAGTAGTACGACCACCCTCTGCGTTAGGTATAATAATCGGTTCTCCACCTTCCATTGCTGCTACAACTGAATTCGTAGTACCTAAGTCAATTCCAATAACTTTACCCATTATTCTTCGTCCTCCTCTTGCTGTTTCGGGCCTACTTTTACCATACTTTCTCGTAATAATTTGCCCTTAAATAGATATCCTTTTTTCAATTCTGCAGTTACGATTAATTCACCATTGGTGTCACCTTCGTTGATGACAGCTGCATGAAAATTCGGATCAAAAGGCTTCCCAACTGCATTAAGAGCTTGTAATCCAGCTTTTTCCAGACAATCCATGAGTTGCTGGTAAATCATTTTTACACCAGTCACAAATGATGTCTCCTCTGTAGCTGAATTAATCGCTAACTCAAAATTATCAATTACAGATAACAGTTCAAAAACTAAGCTCTCGTTAGCAGTCAAGCGAATTTGCTCAATTGATTCTTCATTACGGCGTTTATAATTTGCAAAATCAGCCTGTAATCTTAAAAATTTGTTTACTAATTCTTCTTTTTCACGTTCCCAAGCGTTTCGTTCATTGTCCACTGAGGCATTATCCCCCTCTGTGGAATCAGCTTGAGCTTGTTCAGCTTGTGATTCATCAACTGCGTCCTCTGCTGTGGTCTGCTGTTCCTCGATTTGTTTTTCGTATTCTGAACCCACCACTACACCTCCCTGACTTAGTTGACAGCCTAATATTTAGGCTGTTAACTAATCATTTCTATCATTATTTAACTAGTTCAGTTAAAGCTTGACTTAAAATATTGGCCATTAACTCAACTGATGAGAATACTTTAGCATATTCCATTCGAGTCGGACCAATAACACCTATCGAACCTATAACCTCTCCACCTATACCATAGGTAGATGTGACTAAACTATATTCCTGCATAGCACTATGAGGATTTTCCTGACCAATTCTTACTTGCACTCCAGAATTTTTACCTAGTTCAGTTAACAAATCGGCAAGTAATTCTTTTGCTTCTAAGATTTCCAGTAATGCTTTAGCTTTTTCCACATCCTTAAATTCTGGTTGGTTAAACATCTGGAGTGTACCATGAAAATAAAGTTGTTCCAAATTTGAGTGGGCTAACTCTTCTGATATTAAATCTAATAAAGCTAATCCAATATCGCCAAACTGATCTTTAATATCTTTAATTAAAGTAACACCAATATCTCGATAAGCAATTCCACGTAATAGCTTTGTTAATTCAGTCGAAATAACAACTAGCTCCTCCATGGTGTATCGAGTATTAACTTCAATAATTTTATTGTGAACAAATCCAGGACTCATCACTAAAACTACCAAGATATAGCTTTCATCAATGGGAATCAACTGGATATGTTTAAGCACACAAGCATCAACATGAGGGGCAACAACTAAAGCGATGTAATTTGTTAATAAAGACAAGATCTTGGTTGTTTCTTGGAGTAATTGTTCTACTTCACGATACTTGCTTGCTAATTGACGATAAATTTGGCGGCGAAACTCTTCTGAAATTCGCTCTGGCTTCATCAGTACATCGACATAAAAGCGATAACCCTTATCTGAAGGAATCCGACCGGCAGAAACATGGGGTTGAACTATATATCCTATTTCTTCTAAATCAGACATTTCATTACGAATTGTTGCCGGGGAGATTCCTAAATTATATCTGCGAGCAATGGTGCGTGACCCAACAGGCTCTGCAGATTGGATATAGTCATGAACAACTGCCTGCAAAATCAGTATTTTTCGCTCATCTAACAAGTTGCTCGCCTCCCTTTAGCACTCAATCCGGGAGAGTGCTAACACTCGTTAAGGATAAATTACCATTTTAAGCTGTATTTGTCAAGCTCGATAATAGAGTTTCTTAGCGAATAAATGCAGAAAACACGTGATTTCCTAAGGAAAGACCACGATCCGTTAATTTCAATCTTCCATTTTCCCAAATTACAAGTTTCTTGGCCAATAATTCCTCTATTTCTTCAGCATAAACTTCCATTATAGTTTGACCAAATCGTTTAGCGAAAACAGCTTCTTCTACACCATCCAACAAACGCAAACCTAGCATCATGGTTTCATCCATAGCTTGATCTTCAGAAATCAATTCAATGTGATCGATAGCAGGTTGATTATCTAGCCAATTTTCAATATAACGATTCAAATCTAAACTATTCACATAGCGGCTTTGTTCCATATAACTATGGGCTCCACTGCCTAAACCTAAATATGGCTGATTGTGCCAGTAAATTAGATTATGCTTAGCCTGGTATTCTTCCTTTAAGGCATAATTAGAAACTTCATAATGTTGATAACCAGCCTGTCTCAATTTATTTTTGACCAGTTCAAACATTTCATATTCTAAGTCCTCACTAGGTAAATTCAACAAACCTTGATTGTACTGCTCAAAGAATGGAGTATCTTCTTCTAAAATCAATGAATAACAAGATAAATGAGTTGGCTGTAAAGCAATAGCTGCATCTAATGAAGTCTCCCAATCCCTTAAAGATTGCTCTGGCAAACCATACATTAAATCAAGGTTGAAATTATTAATTCCAGCTTTTCTTAAATATTCAACACTGGTATAAATATCTGCGGTTGAATGGAGCCGTTCTAAACGCTTCAATAAGTTATCTTGAAAAGTTTGGACTCCAAGGCTGATCCGATTAACGCCTAAAATGGCTAAATGATCCACCTTTTCTTGTCCCAAAGTGCAAGGATTAGCTTCAATAGTAAATTCAAAGCCTGAATTAAAATTAAAGTTTTCTAACACCGCTTCAATCATTTGACTAAGCTGCTTTGGCTCTAATACTGTAGGAGTACCTCCGCCAAAAAATAAGGTCTCGAAAACCTGATTCTGATATTTTCTGCCATAATATGCTGCTTCCTGCTGAAAAGCCCTAATATAATTGCCGACGAATGAACCGTCGGCAACAATAGAATGAAAATCACAGTATCCACATTTAGCAGCACAAAATGGTACGTGCACATATATACCTGGCATAATACTCCACCTACTCAACTTGTAAGATAGCCATAAAAGCTTCTTGTGGCACTTCTACATTTCCTAGGCTCTTCATCCGTTTTTTACCAGCTTTTTGTTTCTCTAGCAATTTACGCTTCCGGGAAATATCGCCACCATAACATTTAGCTAAGACGTCTTTCCGTAGGGCACGTACAGTTTCACGAGCAATAATCTTATTTCCAATTGCTGCCTGAATTGGAATCTCAAATTGCTGACGCGGAATAACTTCTTTCAATTTCTCGGCTAAAGCCCGTCCACGAGTTTCTGCCCGTTCTCGGTGAACTATACAGGACAATGCATCAACCGGGTTACCATTTAACAAGATATCTACCTTCACTAAATCAGACTCACGATAGCCAATAACCTCGTAATCCAAAGAGGCATAACCTTTTGTCCGTGATTTTAAGCGATCAAAGAAGTCCATTAAAATTTCGCTTAAAGGTAATTCATACTCTAGTCGAGCCCTTTCTGTGGTAATGTATTCCATATTGATAAACGTTCCCCGTTTATCTTGGCACAATTCCATAACAGCACCAACAAAATCCTCTGGAACCATAATCGATGCTCTTACAAAAGGCTCCTCAATGTAATCAATTTTTTGTACCGGTGGGAAATTAGCCGGGTTATCAATTTCGATGGAAGTGCCATCGGTTAAATGAATTCGATAAATGGCACTAGGTGCTGTTGTAACTAATTCCAAGCCAAACTCTCTTTCTAATCGTTCCTGTATAATCTCTAAATGCAATAAGCCGAGAAAACCACAACGATAGCCAAAACCTAAAGCGGCTGAGGACTCTGCTTCATAGGTCAATGCTGCATCATTTAACTGCAATTTATCTAAGGCATCTCTTAACGCAGTATACTCCTCATTAACGACCGGATACAAACCACAATAAACCATTGGTTTAATAGGTCGATAACCAGCTAATGGTTCAACTGCCGGGCGATTAGCATGAGTAATCGTATCCCCCACGCGCGTATCTTTAACATCTTTCATACTGGCTATCACACAACCCACATCGCCAGCAGATAAACTTTTTACTGGAGTCATTTCCGGTTGAAAGACCGCCAATTCTGTTACTTCAAAGTTTCTTTTACTGCTCATCATCTGAATTTGGTCGCCAACCTTAATCGTTCCATCAACCACTCTTACGTAAGCAATTGCGCCCCGATAGGACTCATAATGAGAGTCAAAGATTAAAGCCCGTAAGCAATCATCTGGATCTCCCTTAGGCGCAGGTATGCGCTGAACAATTGCTTCAAGAATTTGATCAATTCCTTGACCTGTTTTGGCACTCACTAAAATTGCTTCACTACTATCTAAACCAATACTGTCTTCTAACTCTGCCTTAACCCGATCAGGGTCAGCGTTGGGTAAATCAATTTTATTAATCACTGGAATTATTTCTAAATCATGCTCTAAAGCTAAATACAGATTTGCTAAAGTCTGTGCTTCAATACCTTGGGAAGCATCAACCACTAATAAAGCTCCTTCACAGGCAGCCAAGCTCCGTGAAACCTCATAAGAAAAGTCGACGTGACCAGGGGTATCAATTAGATTTAGAATATATTCTTGCCCATCTTGAGCTTGATAAGTAAGTCGAACCGCTTGTAATTTAATTGTTATGCCACGCTCGCGTTCTAAATCCATGGAATCTAAAACCTGAGAAGTCATTTCTCGTTCTTGAATAGCTTTGGTCATTTCTAAGATCCGATCTGCTAAGGTTGACTTTCCATGATCGATGTGAGCAATAATGCAAAAATTCCTCACGTTCTTTTGTTGCATAATCTCCGTCCTTTAATCATGATTTAATCGTAGTTATTATAGCATGTTCTAACCGTTTTGCCTAGGGTAGGGCATTGTCCTGTTTAATAATCTGAGCCAAAATAGTTGCGATTAATTCTGCTGACAACAAAGCTTCTTCTAACGTATTTTCCACTGAACCAATCTCAATCACTAGACTATTATCTGATAAATGTTGATTATAGCGAGCATCACGCCTGACCTGCAAAGGACGCATTAATCCTGGATACATTTGTTCAGCAATCCCATAAAATTTCTGGGCGAATTCTAAATTTCGCTGCCAATTTGGATGCGCTTGCGGTATATCTTGGGCAGTGCCAACCACAATTACTACTTTGGCTACCCTTTTTCCATCAATTATTACTACCGGTTCAGGCACATTGGCATCCCGATGAATATCTAGAACATATTTTATACTTGGATGTTTTTGTAAGATCTCCCGCACTGTTCTTTCGGAGTTCAAATAGGAACTGGCCAAGCTAGGCCAATCATGAATTTGCCGATGATGCATCACTGATATCCCTTGGCTTTGCAAGGCCTTAGCTAAATGATTGCCTACTTCCATTACTCCCGTTATTTTCGGATCAGTATTAGAACGAAATACATAATGAGAATTACGGTAATTGTCCTTGACAGCCTGTGGTCCAAGATACATTTCTGATGAATGTGTATGATACAGTAAAACTAAGGGTGCTTGAGTCGGTACAAAAGGCTGTCCATGCTCTTGTCGGACAGTTAGATCTGGTTTTACTGGCTCTGGGGCAAAAGCTAGTTCGGGAATAATCATTAATGGCCGATCTTCCCAAACCTCCCGATTCTTTATTCTTGTTAACATAGGAAAAGTAGCATCAAACAAAGACCTTGGATTACCTAGATCGTAATCAGTAACTAAATAGATAACTGAACGTAATGTATAAGTCCAACCTGGATATCCTTGAATTTCACCTTTATTAATTGGCAAACCAAAACCTAAAATAGTCCGTAGTAAAGAATGTTCCATGGCAGAAGAATTAAAATAAATGCTATAACTGAGAAAAACAATAATAACACATAGGCATACAATTAATAAATGAGGTAATATTGTACTCCTTTTGTAATACCGGCGCCGAAGTCTTCTGCGAAGTTTTCTTTGCCATAACCGACGATAATATTTGATCTGTTGGAGCACTTTACCACCTCTTTCCCCTGCTTGATTCTTTTGCTGTTAGCAACATTATATTTGTCCTATGACAAAAATATGTTAAACTAGAAGAAAGAAATAGGGGAAGGAAGATACTGAAGATGCGTTATATATGGATTGTAATAGCGATTTCGGTGATAATTTTAGGCTGTTATACTTATCTTGAGCTTAATAATATCATGCAAGAGTTAAAAGATCTAAAAGAACAAGTTGCCCTTCTAAAACAATATCAATCTGCTGCCGAAGAGCCTTTAACAGAAATTCAACTTTACTTTGTCAAATCTACACCAACGGATTTTTTATTAGTCCCTGTTACTCGTCGGCTTCCTGCCTCTGAAGCAACGCCTCTCTATACCCTTCAGCTATTGATTCAAGGCCCTTTGCCAGAAGAAGATTTACAGCGTTCTGTACCAGCAGAAGCTGAAGTTTTAAGTTTATCAATTAACAACAGTTTGGCTATAGTTGATTTTTCTAGTGAATTAAGCACTAAATTTGTCGGCGGCTCTCAGCTGGAATCCCATTTAGTAAATGCTATTGTTTTGACCCTAACTCAATTTCCAGAAATTAATCAGGTACAAATTCTCCTAAATGGCAAAAATGTGGAGAGTATTGGCGGTCATGTTAATATCGAATATCCTTTACCATAAACAAGTCTGAAAACAACCCCTGAATCATAAGTATTAATAGACTATGATGAACAGGGGTTTTTATTTTGGAAAAAGTCATTTTAATCGGAAACCCAAATGTAGGTAAAAGTGTATTATTTAGTCAGCTTACTGGCGAACTGGTGACCATTGCCAATTATCCGGGCACTACCGTTCAACTAACTTCAGGAGTTTGTCAATTTAAAAATCGAAAACTGGAGATCATCGATACGCCTGGTTTGTACAGTTTAGTTCCCTTTAGCAAAGAAGAAATGATCACTAAACAACTACTTGAACAAGACAATTTTCGTTGGGTTTTGCATGTAGTTGATGCCAAAAACTTAGCTAGAATGCTGCCAGTCACTCTCCAACTAATTCGTCATAATTATCCAGTTATCTTAGTAGTAAATATGTTAGATGAAGCGGCTCACCTGGGAATAAAGCTTGATCTAAAGCAATTAAGTGCTCTATTAGGTATTCCCGTGATAGGTACCGTAGGGACACAAGGGCAAGGCATCAATGAAATCATTGAAACCATTTTTTCCAGACCAGCCAAGCCCAAACCTAAGCAACGCTTGCCACAAACTATTGACTATGAACAGCTTTACCAGCTAGCCGAAGAAGCCCGCTATCTAAGCCGTTACATTACTACTCGGGAGCAGCCCATTACTCCTTGGTCAACTTTAGACAAAATTTTATTAACCCCCATAACCGGATTACCAATTGCCTGCTTTGTTTTATATCTATTATTTTATAAATTAGTAGGTCAAGTTGGGGCTGGCATCATTGTGGACTTCTTGGACGAAAGAGTATTTAGTCAACATCTATTACCTTTCTGTGAAAGATTGGTACTATTAGTTCCTTGGCCTGCAATTCAAGACTTGTTAATTGGCGAATTTGGTTTAATTACTTTAGCTATCCGATATGCCTGTGCCATCATCTTACCAATTATTGGCGTATTCTTTTTTGTGTTTTCTATATTAGAGGATACCGGATATCTACCAAGACTAGCTTTCCTACTAAATCGGTCGTTAAATAAACTTGGTCTTAGCGGCCAAGGCATTATTCCGCTAGTCTTAGGTTTAGGCTGCGGTACAATGGCTACTGCCGTAACCAGAACATTAGAAACAGAGCGAGAACGGAAAATCGCTATCTTTCTCCTAGCGTTAACTATTCCCTGTTCTGCGCAATTAGGCTTAATCATGGCCTTACTCTCTACTAATACTAAAGCCTTGTTGATCTGGTTTACTACAGTTTTAGTTATTTTTCTCTGGTCAGGTACACTATTAAATCTATTACTTCCTGGATTAAGACCAACATTTTCGCTGGAATTACCGCCATTGCGAATCCCTTACTTCATAGTCAGCCTGCAAAAAACAATCGCTAGAATGTCCTGGTATTTCTGGGAAATACTACCAATCTTCATGATTACTAGTATTTGTATCTGGTTAGCAGAACAAAGCGGCCTTTTCCCAAAAATCATTATGTTTCTTGAGTCAACGGTAAGTATTCTAGGCTTGCCTAAGCAATTAGCCTTGCCTTTTTTACTAGGCTTTCTGCGCCGCGATTACGGGGCAGCAGGGCTTTATGATCTACAAGAACTCCTCAATTGGCAACAACTTACTATTGCTTGTACAGTTTTAACACTATTTATTCCCTGTCTAGCACAATTTACTGTTATTGTAAAAGAAACCAGTCTGATCTGGGCTTTTACAACTTTACTCATTATTATGGCCATTGCTTTTTTTACGGGTTTAACCCTCCAATGGCTATTAGTATAAAAAGAAAGGAAGCCCTTACATGGCAGAGCTTCGCTTATCAGAATTGCACATTAACTCTGAAGCAATAATTACTCAACTTAAACAGCATACTCCCTACAATCTTGCCAAACTACTTGGTCTGGGATTGGTACCTGGTGCCTTAGTAAAAGTGCATCAAGTCCATCCACAAATCATTGTCTCTATAGAGCAAACATTAATAGGATTAGACCAAGCAATGGCTGATTTAGTACATGTTTGCCAAGTCAAATATTAACTTAAGTATTGGAAAATCTCACTATAATCTACGCCTTCATGGAAGGCTGCATTTAAACCTCCCGCTATTACTTGAGTCACATCATCAATTAATTCGTCGATTTCCTTTGGTGTAACAATCATACTTCCCATGTAAGGTTGTAATACTTTAGCGATCATTTGCATTTTTTGTTGTTCAGTCATAGGCGGTTGAGCTGAGAACTTTTCCGGTTGACCTGAAATTATTGTTTGTGGATCTAAATTAAATTGAGTCCGCTGTGGGATATCTTTAGCTCTTTGAGCCTGTCCAGGATCACGACCTTCTAGATAGCCTAGAGCATCAGATACAATCGTAGCCGCATGAACAACAGTTGGCACCCCAATCGCAATTACTGGAATTCCCAATGTTTCCTGGTTAATAGCCATCCGCTTATTACCTACGCCAGAACCAGGATTAATACCAGTATCAGAAATTTGAATAGTACTACACAAACGCTCTACACTTCTACTAGCTAAAGCGTCTACACAAATCACTGCTTTAGCTCCCACTTCTTGTACTGTTCCTCGAATAATTTCACCTGTTTCTATTCCAGTTAAGCCTAAAACTCCTGGAGCTAGGGCTGCAACTGGCCTCAAACCATGTCTTAGTTCAGGTGGAGATAATTCAATTAAATGTCTAGTAACCATTAAATTATCAATTACTTTAGGACCTAAAGCATCTGGTGTGGCGTTCCAGTTACCTAAACCGACCACTAATACAGTATCTTCATCAGCTAAATTTGCTTCTGCTAAAAACCATTTTATTTCTTTAGCCAATAAGGCACCAATTTCTTGCTGAATTTCTCGATTATGTTGACGCAAAACTGGAGCCTCAATAGTACAATAATGGCCTGGAGCTTTACCAATCATTTTTGCTCCTATTTCATTCTCCACAGTTACCCGACTAATTAAAGCATATTCTGTTTCCTCATTTTTCACTATTACACCAGGTAATTCTGGTGGACCTTCCCGATCAACTATAACTTGATGAGCCTCACTTGCTAAATCCGTCCATACCCCATATTTTTTACGAAATTCATCTTGATAGGGATCTACAAACTCCTCTCGTTGCACACTCAGTTTTCTCATCAATTAACTCCTCCTTCAGCAAGTAATTCATTACTAGCCTATCCGAGAAAGAACCAGAACATGTACAGAATGGAGTAAATTTAAAAGTTCTATTGAAATTAAGCTGCCATAATGGTATAATAACTAACGGCTAGAAATTAAGTAGGAGGTGCATACTGGTGCCAAATATTAAATCAGCAAAGAAAAGAGTGCTAGTTAGTGCGAAAAAACGTGCTAATAATGTGGCTCATAAATCTGCTTTAAAAACAGCTATTAAACGCTTTGAAGTAGCTGTTAGTGAAAACCGTGAGGATGCACAAGAATATCTTGTAAAAGCAATTAAAGCATTGGACAAAGCTGCTTCTAAAGGTGTTATCCATAAAAATGCAGCAGCACGTAAAAAATCTCGTTTAACTAAAAAACTTGCCGCTGCTAGTCAACAATAAACAGACATAGAAAAACCGCCCTCATCGTTTTATAAGGGCGTTTTTTTATGCACATAATTTGATAATTAATTGTTCCATTATCTGCTCTGGATCAGCTCCAAATTTAAGTTCACTATCTACTTGCACGATATCAGCAAAGCCTTGATACAATTCTTCCAAAGTAAAATTGTTCTGATAACGCAAAGCCTTTTTCAAAGCAAAATCACTAGTTTCTCCCATAGCTTGTGTTACCGCACTAATGCTCTGATTACCTCGAGTTTTAGCAGCCAATAACAAACGTAACTGTCGTTCAATTAGCGGTAATATTCTTAATGGTACTTCACCAGCATCAATCAATTGATGTAAATAATCTAATGCTTGAGCTTGATCTTTGGCAGAAATTGCTTCCACCATCTTAAAAATGGCACCTTGCTCTAATTGACCTGGAACGAATGACGTAATTTCTTGAACATGCTGTTCTGTAACGGTTGTTTCGCTACCAATGAAGAGTAATAATTTCTCTAACTCATTAGTGATTAAGTTTAAATCATTGCCCACACGTTCTAAAAACAATTCTGCTACCTCAACCTTAATTGATTTCTGGCGTAATGCTAAATAATCCTGAATCCACCGAATTAATCCTTCTCCTGTCAGTGTTTCGCACGGTATGGCTACACCCATGGTCAACAATTCTTTAATAGCTTTCAAACGCTGATCAAATTTATCAAAAAAGAGAGCCAAACTATTAGCTGCTGGATTTGCTTTTAACCACTTGACTAAATTATTCATAACTTCCGTAGAAATCTGATCACCTTGACTAACAGCAATAATTCGCTGACCGCCTCCCCACGGCGCAGTCGCTAACTCATTGGTTAGCTCTGATAAAGCTAACTCCTTATGACCTTCAATAGTTACCCAATTCCAATCACCAAATCCATCCTCTAATGCTCGTTCATATAATGCTTTATAGACTTGGTCTTGTTTATATTGATCCGGTCCATGCACCACATAGACTTTAGCTAACGGTTTTGTTTTTATTTGCTGAATAATATCCATGATAATCCTCCCTGGTATTTAGATTTTCGTTATCGCGGACGTAAAAACCTGCCTAAACGACCAAGCCAAACATAAAATGACATAGCACCTTCTTGATCCGTACGATAAACTTTAATCCCCTGATTTCCCAGAAAATCTAAAACTTCCTGGTGAGGATGACCATGAGATGTATTGCCGGCAGAAATTACTGCATGTTGCGGTTGTAACAGCTGATAAAACTTTGGTTCTAAAGCCTCCCGACTGCCATGATGAGGTACCTTAATCCAATCAATTGATGATGACTCACGGCTCAGTAAATCAATTTGTCCTGCTCGATCTAAGTCCCCAGTAAACATTACTTTCTTGCCTTGATAATCCAACAGCAAAACTAAACTATTATTATTGTGATCAGAATTTGTACCTTGAAGGGGTTGTGCTGGATGAAGAACAGCCAAAACAATACCGCCCTTTAAAATAATCCGGTCACCAGCTTTTACGGAAGTATAGCTGATATTTTTCTCCGCAATTAACTGCAAATAACGCTCATAGGAGACCGTTGTATGACTAAGTCCATTATCTACTACCTGCTTTACTGGAAAGGTCTCTAAAACAGCTAATAAACCATGTAAATGATCTTCATGGGGATGACTCAAAATAACCAAGTCTAACTCCTTAACACCTCGATATTTTAAATAAGGTACCACTGTGCGAAGCCCAACATTTCTTCCTCGTTGCTGCCAGTAAATAGAATCACCACCGCCATCAATTAAAATATGCTGCTGATACGGTGTGCGAATATATATGGCATCGCCTTGACCAACATCTAAAATCGTTATTTCCAAGGGACGTTTAACTGATGCGGGTAAGCTTAATACTGTCAAAATACACAACAGCTGAATCATCCAACGCCAATTACTCTGTTGCCTAGGAAAAATATAATTTTGACGCAGAATCCATCCCCCAGAAATAAAGAGAAAATACCACAGAAAAACTAATCCAAAGG
>JAAYMV010000019.1 GCA_012521185.1 Bacillota bacterium | reverse complement strand
GGGAGATAGAAAAAAATGTCGGTAAGCATATTTGGATTGACCCCTTTAATCCAGAGCAATTAAATCCTAATAGTTATAATTTAAGATTGCATAATGAACTATTGGTTTATACTGATCCAGTTCTGGACATGAAAAAACCTAATCAAGTAGAAAAAATAGTTATTCCAGAAGAAGGATTGGTTCTAGAACCAAATCGCTTATATCTAGGACGGACCTTGGAGTATACTAAAACAGAGAAGTTTGTTCCAATGTTAGAAGGACGATCATCAGTCGGTCGGTTAGGTTTATTTGTTCATGTTACAGCCGGCTTTGGAGATATCGGTTTTGCTGGTTATTGGACTTTGGAGATGTTTTGTGTTAGTCCGATTCGGATTTATGCTGGGGTAGAGATTTGTCAAATTTATTACCACGCCATTCAGGGGGATTATGAAGTTTATCAAAGTGGGAAGTATCAAAATAATATTGGGATCCAACCCAGTATGTTATACAAGGATTTTGAAAAGTAAAATTGGCTAATGCCACTTTAGGAGGCTCCGATAATGTTCAGACATCTGGGAAGAATACTTATGCTGGCGCTTCTACTTTTAATTTTATTTCTGGTGTTTAATCAAAGTAGGAGTATGGCTCCTAGTAATCAACAAGAAACCGAGAATTTCTCAAGAGTATCAATGGAGAATGTTAATTTGCGCAGCTATTTTCCGATTAATGATCATTGGACTTACCAGTTCATTGGTGAAGGTAATGAGTTTGCCGCTTTTACCCGTGAATTTAGGTATACAGATGAAGTTTTAGTTCAAGCCTTTGATACTACCAGTGGCGGGACAGTTACCGCAGTCTATCGGATTACTGAAAACGAGGTGGCATTGGTCTCTGATTTTCATGAGGCAGAAACTCAGGAGAATAGATTATCTGAGCTTAGTCGAGAGGCCGTAGCGGTTGATGTAATCTTGCGTCAACCGTTAGAACCTGGTCATACTTGGGCTAGTCGTAATGGGCAGCGGCAAATAGTAGCAGTGGGAGAAGTAGTTCAAGTACCTGCAGGTGCTTTTTATGATGTAGTAGTAGTTAAAGTTGATTATGGTGAAGACGCTACTCACGTAGGTTATGAATATTATGCGAAAAATATCGGTTTGATCAAACGAGATTACCAGGCTTTAAATGATGATTTTGATGATTTCTCGGTAATTTCTCAATTGCAGCAAATAACTTTCCGTTGACAGAGCTTGGTTTATTTGATATAGTTACTTAGTAAGTTGGTAAGGTAATATTTTATTTAGATTTGGGAGGAATTGTCATGTTTAATCCAGGTGGCGGATGCCCAGGTGCAAGAATGCAAGTTTTTGGTCAGCAATCAGAAACAGGTCAGGAGGAACAAGGAAAACGAGTTTCTCAATTAAGACAGTGGCCTGTTCAGTTTCACTTAGTTTCACCACAAGCTCCTTATTTTCAGGGTGCTGACTTGTTGCTGAGTGCTGATTGTGTTGCTTATGCTTTAGCAGATTTCCACAAGGATTATTTAAAAGGTCGTGGCTTAGCTATTGCTTGTCCAAAGTTAGATCATAATCAAGAATTATATGTTGAAAAGTTAGTGCAATTAGTTGATGATGCTAAGATAAATACTTTGACCGTAATGATTATGCAAGTACCTTGTTGTTCCGGTTTGCTAGCTTTAGCCAAGAAAGCTTTAAGTCAAGCTCAACGTCAAGTTCCTGTTAAAGCTATTGTAGTTTCACTTCAAGGTGAAATTCTTTCGGAAGAATGGGTGTAAGTGATGGAAAAGTATTTAAATCAAGGAATTAAACCATTAATTGAGCAGTTTCCTGTGCTTGGTGACATTTTAAATAAATATGATATTGGTTGTACAGATTGTACTGGTGGTAGTTGTTTATTAAAAGATGTAGTAGCTATTCACAATGTATCGCCACAAATTGAAGCAGATTTAATGTACGAGATCGAAAAAGCAATTTATCCTGAGCGAGATGTAGTTAAGCGAGTTGTTACTGAGCAGGATTTGCAGGAAAAGAAAGAATTAAAGTATTCTCCACCAGTTAAACAATTAGTTGATGAGCATTCCTTAATATTACGCTGGCTAGATTTGGTAGAAGATGTTTTAGCTTATATACAAGTTGATTCTGAACAAGCTTGGCAATGGATTGCAGCTGGTGCTGATTTCTCTCGCAATTATGCGGATAAACTCCATCATTCTAAAGAGGAGGACATTTTATTTACCTATGTGGATCAGTCATTAGAGATAATTCAAGTAATGTATGAAGATCATGATCATGGTCGCAGTCATATTAAACAAGTTTACAAGGCCGTAGAAAACCAGGATGTTGAATTAGCTGAAAAACATTTATTAGCTTATCGGGCATTATTGCGCGAACATATAAAAAAAGAAAATGAAATTTTATTCCCTTGGATGGATCGGAATTTAACAGATACGCAGGTTGGACAACTGTTTGCTCAGTTTGCTGCAGTAAATGCAGAACTGCAAGTGGATGAAAAATATCGTCAGTTTGTCCTTGAGGTAGAAGATAAATTGAAAAAGCAGGTTAGCTAAAAGCTACCTGCTTTTTTATTTGATTACCGAATTACGTAAAACCCCAATACCTTCTATTTCTACTTCAACAATATCGCCGTCTTTTAGATAAACTGGTGGTTTTCTTGCTGTTCCAACACCTTCTGGTGTACCAGTTAGAATAACTGTACCTGGCAATAAAGTCATATTTTGCGAGCAATAGCTGATAATTTCTTTAACTGAAAAGATCATATCTTGAGTATTGGAATCCTGCATTGTTATACCATTAATTCTGGTGCGGATTCCTTGGTTGTTCGGATCTAGCTCTGTTTCGATCCAGGGACCAAGGGGACAGAAGGTGTCAAAGGATTTTCCCCGTGCCCACTGTACATCAAGTCGATGTTGACAGTCTCGAGCACTAACATCATTTGCGCAGGTGTAGCCAAGTACATAATCGAGTGCTTCTTCCGGGGACAGATCCTTGGCTATTTTACCAATCACAATCGCTAGTTCGGCCTCAAAATCTACTTCGTCAGCATGTTGCTTTGGCAAGCGAATAGGTTCCTCAGGCCCGATCAAGCTACTAGTGGCTTTAAGAAAGATCACTGGCTTTGTAGGAATAGGTTTGCCAGTTTCTATAGCGTGTTTTCGATAGTTTAAACCAATGGCAATAATATTTACTGGTACTAGCGGTGCTAATAGTTTAACTTCCTTTAGCTGGTAGCTTTGGTCAATGACTTGAAAATCACTAAAGAGATTGCCCGTTATTCGAGTAACTCTTTGGTCCTCTAAGATGCCATGAAAAATTTCACCTTGATGTTCTACACGTACGATTCGCACATTACCGCTCCTGTCTTATTTATTATCTGTGTGTTCTGGAAAGAAAGTCCAATGGATAGTTTTGTATTCACTAGCTTGTAACTTTTCGAGTATTGGTTGTTCATTATCTGTAGCAACTCTTAGGATTACGGTTGCTGTTTGTGTTTCTGGTTCAGGGAATACTGCCATACTAATGATTGGCAGCTGCAACTCTTTGATGATCGCTGTTAGATCGGCTAGGACGCCAGTTCGATCAGGAACTTGAATAGTAATTCGCAAACCGGCTCTTTTTAAACCTAGCAAATTTAATAAAGCCTCAAAGAAATTAGATTCAGTAATTATACCTGTTAATTTGCCATTCTCAACTACTGGTAAGCAGCTAAAATCATGTTGCCGCATGACTAATAAAGCTTCTTCAATAGTTGTATCTGGGCTAGTAGTTACTACTTTGGTAGTCATCACATCGGCTACAGTAATTTT
>JAAYMV010000115.1 GCA_012521185.1 Bacillota bacterium | reverse complement strand
TACTTATCTATCTTCCACAACCATGGTCTGGCAAACCGTCTGTCATAATAGTTTCTCATGCCAATGATTTTAGGATTGAGTAACTTCACCATTTCCTCCACGCTCAACAACAGTTTGATTGGACTTACAAAGTAAGCGCTTAATCTTGGGGTGCCTTGCTAGAAGGAGCATTCCTGCACCAGCCGGGTAATTCTGATGACCATGGCAGAAAAGGTTTTAATGATTCTGCAGTTAATTCCTTCAGGTTCGGCAGTTTAGTGAATAAAAGCACTAAATACATATATGGATTTAGTTGGTTAGCTTTTGCTGATTCGATTATGCTGTAAACAATAGCACTGGCCTTAGCACCACGTTGTGTGTCGCTGAATAACCAATTTTTTCTTCCTGTAACAAATGGACGGATTGCATTTTCAGCTCTATTGTTTGAAATCTCTATTCTCCCATCTAATAGAAAATTATTCAGTGTTTCCTTCTGATTTATAGCATATGTAACTGCTTTGCCCAGGCTGGAATTTTGTAACGGATTTAATTGGGATATCCATTCCCAGAATTCATCAATAACTGGTTTGGAATGTTGGATACGCTTTTGATTTCTTTCAGTTGCTGATAATAGAAGCCATTCATCCTCTAAACTAAATAATTTGTTGCAAAAATCAAAGCCAATGGCAGCTTTGGAACCAACTCTGTCCGATCCTTTTGGTAAGGCCTCTTCAAATTTACGTCGCATATGAGACCAACATCCACAATGAGTAACGTTGGAAACTACATTGTATCCACTGTAGCCATCTGTTTGAAGATAACCTAAAAAACCCTCCAAAAATCTTCTGGCATGTTGTCCGGAGCGTGTTGGTTGATATTCAAATAAAACTGTAGGGGTTGGACTTCTGCCTGAGGTGTAAACCCACATTCGTGATTCTGCCGATGCCGTCTTCCCAGGCTCTTTTAATACTTGAATAACCGTTTCATCTGCATGGATTACCGGTTCGTTTATCAGCTGCTTCTTCATGACGTTGTATAGAGGTTCAAGCCATTCATGGCTAGATCGAATAATCCAATTTGCCATGGTTGCTCGGGATAGCTTAACTCCTTGATTCGCCCAATCTTGCTCTTGCCGGTATAAGGGCATTCCATTTACATATTTCTGATACATAACATGGGCCACGGTTGAAGGAGATGCGAGACTGCGTTTCATGACGGGCGCAGGAACCGGAGATTTAATGATATTAGCTTCGTCGGTTTCCTTTTCGCATTCTTTGCATACATAATTAAAACGAATATAACGTAATACCCGAACTTGTGCCGGTATGATTTCCAACTCATCCCGGACGTGTTCTTTACCCAGATAGCTTAATTCAGCATTACAAATATCACATGTGCGTTTGTTTTCATCAAGATCACAGATAACTTCAACAACAGGCACTGTTTCTGCCAGTTCCTCTTTGGTTCGCTTTGGTTTTCTGGTATGTGATGATACAACGGTTTGAACAGTAGGCTCCTCTGATTTATTGCTTGTTTCAGCTTCTGCTTCATCAAACAAAGAAATCTGGTCACTTTCTTCACCGAGGACATAGCGACTCTTTTCACTGGAACGTCCATACAGAGCTTTTTGCATTTTAGCAAGCATATCCATCAGTTGGTTAATGCGAACTTGCTGTGATTCCACAGTCTTTTCTAAACTCTCAACATATTCAGCTTGATTAGGCGAAAGCCCTGTAATATCTATCTTTTGCATAGATTAATTATATCATTTTTTACTACAAAAATCTAGCTTAAATATAGTAAAATAGCTACTTTTAGAAGATTTTCTATCAATATATTTCTCCCGGTTTTGCCTTCTTAATTGCCCTGGGCTGTTCGATAGAAAGACCTTCCATGAGCCATCGAAATTCCTGCTCCGACAGATGCCTTACTTGCTCTGGAGTCCGTGGCCATTTATATCTTCCGTTTTCTAATCGCTTGTATAAAAGAACAAAACCGTCCTCTTCCCATTGAAGAGCTTTCATACGATTGCAACTTTTCCCGCAGAATAGAAAAAGGCTTGAGGAAAAGGGGTCCATATTAAACTTCTGTTTAACTATGGTAGCAAGCCCATCGATAGATTTGCGCATATCCGTGTAACCGCAAGCTATATAGATATTCTTTACGGTTTTAATATCCCCTAGCATATCTTTTTTAATGCTAAGAGTACGGATTCAATCGTCTGTTGTCCGACTCCATCTCTAACATCAACGGAGGCACCTGATAAATGGATAGTAATCACCGGCGAGGCAGAATAACGAGATGGTAATTCAACTTTTGCAAATGCTATGGATTTATTCTGATCCGGTATCGCAGGTAAAATTGTCTCACATGCCTTCATCCGTATCTTACGAAGCCAGTAGTAGTATGCATGCCGGCTTACTTGATTTTTTTTGCACCATTTATCTACCTGGAGCCCGCTGTTTTGGCAGTCAGAAATTAATTTTTCCCATTGATCTTGACGATACTTGGTTTTAACGTATGTAACTTTATCCATAATTCACAACTCCCAACACGAGTTTTTCAAGTTTTTCAACAAAACTCAATATTAAGAATAATTATTTCATGGATACTAACAAGATTAAAGGCGCCCTATGATTTTGCGCTTACCTTACAAACACCTCTTTTATGTTGGCTCTCATTTTCTTCATAGCCTTTTGGGACGGTACTTGCTGTAATGTCCAATACCACTGCCAGTTTTTATTTCTAAAACGCTGAAATCTGTTGTTAAAGCCAAGAAAATCAAAATTATCCTTTCCGAAATACATATCAACTAACCTTGTTTTCTCACTATGTAGTGTTAGTTCCAGCTTTCCCATGATCCACTTCACGGCACGTAAGGCTTCTTCTGCATGAGATAACCTCTTGCACAATATCACAAAATCATCTGCATAACGCACTAATTCACCCAGATGTCCAAAGGCTTTGTTCCAATATACATCAAAATAGTTCAGATATATGTTGGACAATAGTGGAGAAATAACTCCTCCCTGCGGTGCTCCCAGTGTACTTTCACTATACCTACCGTTTTCCAACACTCCTGCCTTCAGCCAGCCTTTTATCAGCTTCAGCACTCTGCGGTCAGTTATTCTCTGTTTGACCAGCAAAAGTAGTTTATCATGGTTGATGCTCCCAAAATAATCTCTTATATCGGCATCAAT